>CAZNFR010000195.1:0-1570 GCA_964572225.1 uncultured Bacteroidaceae bacterium | reverse complement strand
GGAAGGTTTGACGGAGAGAATTACAATATCGGATTCAACGATATTTTATATCAACCCTACGAACAACTCTACGATGCATCTCTGGAAACGGCTAATAGGATCTACGATATCGCCGCCGGAGAGGAAAAACCCTTCCGCCGAAAGGCGAAAAGAATTCCCGCGGTCTCGTTCTAAAAAAAATATTCCAGTTTAAAATATTATTTCCACTGCTTCGTCTCAGAGATTACATTGCATACTCAATGACATCACAGGAGAAAAAACATATTAGCGATGCCTTTGAAGAGGAGCACGGCAGACTTTTAGGCTATATCCGGAAACGGATTCCCGATTCCTACGAAGCGGAGGACATACTGCAGGATGTATTCTACCAGCTTACCGTTGGTTTCCGGGACATCCGGACGATCGAAAACCTGAAAGCCTGGATATACAGGGTAACCGGAAATAAGATCATTGACCGTTTCCGGAAGAAAAAACCCGACAATTTTAGTAGCTCCAGAATCAATGGTTTTGATAATGAAGAAGAGGTGCCCGGTTTGCTGGATATCATCCCGTCGGGAGAATCCTCCCCTGATGATGAGATGTTCAGGGAGCTGATCTGGGAGAAGATACAGGAAGGACTGGATGAGATGCCGGAGGAGCAGGCCCTGGTGTTTTCCCTTCACGAGTTTGAAGAGAAAAGTTTTAAGGAAATCTCTGAAATCACCGGTGAAACGGTGAATACTCTTTTATCGCGTAAGCGTTATGCGGTGCTTTTTCTGAGGAAAAAGCTGGAATCATTGTATAATCTTTTAAATCAATAAAACCATGAGAATACTGAAGTATATAGGATTTGGATTGCTGGGCATCGGATTTGTTGCCTTTGCAGTATGGCTTACCATGACCCTCTGGAACTGGCTGGTACCGGAACTTTTTAATGGACCGGTGATCGGCTACTGGCAAACTGCCGGACTGTTCATCCTTTCGAAGATCCTTTTCGCCGGAATAGCCCCGGGATGCGGACACGATAAGCATCATAAGGATAATCCCTGGAAGAGGAAGTATATGTCCAAATATAAAAAGGCAAAAGCGGAAGAGCCCATAGTTGAAGGGACATCCGAACAATAACTGAAAATATGAGAAAAGAGGGCCAGGGTCCTCTTTTCTTTTTTATTTATAAAAATATTCGGATATTTGGAGGAATAAACTATAGTCCCGGTTATCCGATGAAAAGTATTCTTTCCTCCCTCCTTGTCTGTTTTACTATTGTTTCCTGTACCATGAATGAAAACCTAGAAACAGGGGAATGCCTTGCAAAAACGAATAAAAACCAGTGATACCTATGAAAAACCTGACGATTCTATTAATAACCGGATTAATTATTCTGGCTTCATGCGCTGAACCTGAAAAAGAATACGACATCATTGTTTACGGAGGTACCTCGGCAGGTGTGATTGCTGCGGTTTCGGCAGAGCGTGAAGGGAAATCGGTATTGCTTATTGAACCCGGGGTTCACCTGGGCGGATTATCAAGCGGAGGACTGGGGCAGACCGATATCGGAAATAAACATGCAGTTACCGGACTCTCAAGGGAT
>CAZNFR010000194.1:0-1586 GCA_964572225.1 uncultured Bacteroidaceae bacterium | reverse complement strand
TCCCGATTTGGAGGGTCTGGCCGAAACGGCTACTCTTAAGCCCAATTTTTTGGTATAAACGTTTTTATTGATCATGCTTTAAAAATACAAAAAGAATCAAATAGCTGATTTTCCATTTGCGTGCAATCATAAAAAATAATTACAAAAATTGCACCAAAAAGCTGTCTACAGCAATTCAAACCTCACCTGAATGGAATACTCCAGTTTAATCTTTTCAAAGTCTATTTCGGGCATGCTGGCATCATCCTCGACGGCATAACCCCTTACCATTATATTCGCTTCGGCTCTGGCGGTTCTGGGCATGATCACCCCGAAATTCATTTCCTGTATGTAAATGGCTTTCCCGATTTCCTGATCGATGGCACCGGCCAGAGCTTCCGCTTTCTTTTTGGCAGCCTTGATGGCATTGATCTTCACCTCCTGACGGAATTTCTCGATTTCGGAATGGTCAACCCTTTCGATGGAGACATTGGCAATGCCCAGGGAGGCCAGCTCCCGGAACACATGTCCGGCAGTAGAAGCCTTATCCACTTTCAACTGGTATTCCTTGGCGGTGTTGATGGTGGACCCGATAATCCAGTAATTACGGAAATTGCTCATCATATCCCGTACCGAAAGATTTTCCGAAACATCTATGCCAATTTCTTCAAGTTCCCGGATCATGGTTCTTTCGGTTTTTTGCAGGTCGTCCTTGCTTTTCAGGTCCTTTTCGTCCAGCAGGATCTTCAGGTAGATCTCATTCGGGGTAACTTCCATTTCGGCCTGACCGTTAACCTCAATGTAATTCAGATCGATAAAGTTTTTGGTTCCGGGTTGGGCGAAGGAAATAATGCAGGTGCTCAGCAATAGGGGCATCAAAAATTTTTTCATAAGGCTTTATCGGTTTTGTGTCATGGGTCTGCTTAGAGTTCGGGATGAAAACTACCAGTTGATGTTCAAAATTCAATAGTTATGTTTTTCATCTCCATTAGCAAATTTATGAAAAATTCGTTTGTTGAGTCGGGGAGAGCCGAGGTATTCAATCAGAACTATTGATTTTCAGCAAGTATTTATTATTGATGATACAGCTTTTTTAGTTTCAATAGGAGTTTCTCATACATCTCCTCCCTTTCATTCTCCAGAGTGGCTGCGGCAGTATCTCTGACCTTTTCATGATTTTCCCAGGTGTTGCAGGGATTGTCGTAATCCCATTCCAGGTTACCGCTGATATCCGTGTAATAGTGTGGTCTTTCTTCCGGGAAGGGTTTATGGAACCTGCCGGCCCAACTGCTTTCTTCGGGTCGATCCGGGTTATGTTGGGAATCGATAAGGTAAAGGACCGAAGGAGTGTCGCCCACCCGGAAATACCGGGCCCATTCTTCATTTCGAACCGCTTCATTCAGGTGTTGACCCATTGCGCCAAAAACCGACAACTTCTGTAACATTTCGGTCGGACCAGGCTCGGTAAACATGCCCTCGTAAGTCCAGTTGATCTCCACCCACCACATATCGTTGAACAAGGGATTATGGTAAATATCATTCCTGCCGAAAGCATTCCAGTTCATCTGTTTGCATGGGGGCGACTCTTCCCAGTCGGCCGGAAGATA
>CAZNFR010000193.1:0-1845 GCA_964572225.1 uncultured Bacteroidaceae bacterium | reverse complement strand
GGATTTCAGCATAGGTGAGCATGAGTGAGGTCTCCGACCAGGTAGATCCTTTCATAATTTCACCTATTCCTTCAAACCAGTCGGTGGTACTAACCCTTTCCGACATCCACCCGTTTTTCAGTCCTTCCACCGGACGATCCCGGGTAGAGAGGAACTGGGGTATGGCCCTGCAGATATCCGACAAGAGCTCCAGATAAAAACCGTTTTTTGTAACCCGGTAAAGATCCAGCAGAGCACGTCCTGAATAACAGCAGATTCCCGGGGCCGCATGTTTATTCTGGGTGTTGGCCCAAACGGTACCGCACGACCGTGCCTTCAGCTTCCCCAAGCCGGATCCTTCAGGAAAATCATAATTCCAGGCCATAACCCAGGATGCAAAATAGGCGGCAGCAGTTTCAGCTTTATGAAGCCAGCTGGGATGGGAGGTAAACTCATAAAGCCTCACAAATGACTCAAGAAGTCCGTATGCCGACTCACTGTCAGGATTCTGTAGTGCATCCCCCGGGCCACCGCAACTGATCCCTTTCGAAAGATATTCATCGTAAAAATGATCAGCCATCCGGCAGGCCAGTTCAAACCACTTTTCCTTACCGGTCCATCGATATAACAACATCAAGCCGGACGGCATCAGAGCCGCAGAGGTAGATCCTCCAATAACAATCTCAGCACTATACGTATCGATAAACTGCCCGGGTGTTCCGTCCCTTTCCATAATCCCACGGAAAATTTCTGCCACTCCCTCCAGTTTCTCAATCCATTCTTCCGGGAATTTCACACCTTCCTCCCTGAGCATATAAAATTGCTTCATAAGGTAGAACAAACCATCGGCAGCCTTCCTCACCAGGAAACGGTTGGCGGTAGCTTTCCTCCGGATGTCCCCTCCATACCAGATAAACCCATCCTGCCCCGAATCCCAGAATAATCCTGAAGGGGCAAACCCATCCCGGAAAAACCAATCGAAGTTCCTCAGTACCCTCTTACGGGTAAGTGAATCACCGTGCAAAAAAAGTGGATAGGTAGAAATCATTCCCCCGGTCCATCCCAACTGCCAGTCCTGCAAAAAACTCTCCCTCATCCCTACCGAATAATACCCCGCGTTCTCCACCCAGTTATCCTGATTGAACTTGTGCTCAATGATAGTGAAGCATCCGGATAGGGATTCCGTAGGTTCAGGGCTTACGCAGGCTCGGTTGATTGATCTGAAGGATGCAAACTGTCTCCAGAATTCATCCATCCCCGACGTACTGGTAGTTTCAAAGGAAAAGCCAAACTCCAGCCTGTCCCCTTTCTTTAGGTCGACAGGAACATCATCGGAAGGGGTATGGTTGTTACAAATGGTATATTTGTATAACTCTCTGACTACCGGGGAAGTGAGATATATTTTCAGCAGGTCGAGTGAGGCATTCTCATGAACGAATATGCCCAGATCACCCATGCCATTGCGTGGTTCAAACCTTAACCAGTGGGATTTGCCCGACAAAGGATTATAAAGGGCCATAAGATTTACACTCAGACTCCCGGAACGATCCGAAATAAAGGAAGGGCCTCCTCCGGGATTCAAACCGGGAATATCGGAAACCAGCATCCTGCTTTCCTTTCCAAGGTCCTTTTCATCGAGTAACTTCGGACTGTAGGGTATTCGTCTTTTCTCAAAACGGTTTCCATTATAGGCTGCTGCCGGCATAAGAAAATAAGAATCAGATCCCTCCTGCGGATAGGCAAATCCCACTCTGAATGAAGCATTCCTGAATTCTCCCTCGGTTACATGAGCCTCAAGATGATGAGCATAAGGCTCACCCTGAAGGGTATCAAATCTGATAAGAACCTTGCCGAAATGCACATCAT
>CAZNFR010000192.1:0-1847 GCA_964572225.1 uncultured Bacteroidaceae bacterium | reverse complement strand
TAAGGAATCCAAATCGTGTATTTACCCTTTTATATTCCTGTGATTTTCGGTAGCGCTCGTTCTCATATACGTCCTTAAGTTCATCGGGAAGGGCTTTACTCGTATGACTGAGATTCAAGCGGTCCAGCCATCTTTCCAGGATAAATCCAAGAATCAGAATTACAAGGATAACGATAAAGTAAGGATTATTCATAATCGTTGATTTTATTCAGGCGAGGGACTTTCGCCAATTTGTTTACGGATGGTCTCCATATCAGAAATAAACTTTCTCAATTCCTTAAGGTACAATTTTGCCACTCCTGAATTGGATTGGATTTCCAAAGCAGCTTCCAGAAAGCCAACTGCCTTTTCGGGTTCTCCCCTTCTTTCATGGATAACGGCAAGGTTGTAGAGGGACTTAAATTTTCGAAGATTAGAGGCATATTTTACCTGGTCAATCAAATACTCTGTATCGAGTGAACGATCCTCCCTTCCGTCATTTAGATCGAAATAAAGTCTTTCGGTTCTTTTCCACTGCGGACTTATTGAGAGTGCATATTCCTCTCCTGCAAACCAGAAGGCTTCCCTTATTGCATCCACCAGGTCCGTCAGGTTTTCTTCAGCCCTGCTCCGATATCTTCCGGTTGCAGACCAATACAGGGTATCTGATTGCAATTTCTCATTCAGTAAACCCTGTTCAGGATGATAGATCCTCCACAAAACCTTCCGTTCTACTCCGCGAATTGCCATTACTTCACCGAGACTAAAAAGAAAAAAATCATCTTCTGAGGCCTCAACGTATTCATATTCAATAAAATGTCTCATTGAATAATACTCTAAGGCTACAACAATATCGGTATCAAATTGCTCGCAAAGGAAGGAAATATCAGATTTATCCAGTGGTTTTAGAAAACCTGTGGTATCGTTTGCCCTTTGCTCATAATAGACCGTATTAAGTAAGGCAGGGACCACCGAATTGTCGGCTACCGAGAAAAACCCATTAAATATGCTGTTTACGATAATGGTGTCGACAATAAATGCTTCCCGGTCGTCGAGTTTTGAGACTATATTGTAGCCGGTTGGGTCGATGGAGGGTTTATAGGCATGATTGAATATCAGAATACTCTCGCTGCTCTCCGGAAAAGTGAATTCCGCCGGAGTGAGCCTGTCAAAGGAGATCTCTTTTGAAGGGACACAGGATCCCAGAACCAGGGTGAGAAGTATAAATATTAGCAGTCGGTACATAAACCCTATTTTCCATTTAAGCAAACTGTATTTATAAATAGAACGCGGGGAACAATTATGTGTTCATACCTCCACAAACATTGATTACTTGTCCGCTTACATAGGATGAAAGGGCAGACCCAAGGAATATGCAGGTATTGGCTACATCTTCAGGAGTTCCACCCCTTTTGAGCGGGATCCCTTTGATCCATTCGTCTCTGACTTCTTCTGATAATTTTGCTGTCATATCAGTTATGATAAAACCCGGGGCGATCGCGTTGGAACGGATCCCTCTCGATCCCAATTCTTTGGCTACCGATTTGGTGAATCCGATAATCCCGGCTTTGGAGGCAGAGTAATTTGCCTGTCCTGCATTTCCGGAGACACCCACCACGGAGCTCATGTTAATGATCGAACCGGAACGCTGTTTAAGCATATATTTTTGCACTGCTTTGGTAAAATTAAAAACCGATTTCAGATTGACTTTAATAACCAGGTCCCAGGCGGCTTCATCCATTCTCATTAGCAGGGTGTCGCGTGTAATTCCGGCATTATTAACAAGGATATCAATGCTACCGAATTCCTGATTTACATCATCTGCAACTTGCTGAGCCTGTTCAAAATCGCTTGCATCCGAAGCAAAT
>CAZNFR010000191.1:0-1869 GCA_964572225.1 uncultured Bacteroidaceae bacterium | reverse complement strand
CCAAAGCTTTTATCCTCTCCCGGGTATAGCTCTCTACAGGAACATTTTCGTAGGTCAGATTCAGGCCGTAATACGTATTCAGAGCCTGAGCAAGCTCATCCTGACTAACCGGATCCCCTGCCAGATTAAAAGTTTCATTTTCTAATTTATCTTCTGTAAGCATTTGCGCATAAGCTCTTGCCAGTTCTTTCCGGGAGGTATATGCGCATTTACCTGAATCTGCACAGTTAACTATTTTCCCTTCAGCCTTATAGCTATCAATATACTCAAGATCAGGCTCGATATAAAGGCCATTCCTTCCAATCAGCCAGGGTATTCCCGAGTTACGAATGTCCTCTTCCGTTTTCCGGTTACTGGATACAATCGGAGCAAAAGCCGTATTATCAGCGTTACCGATTATACTGGAATAGACTAATTTCTCTACCCCATTCTGCTTTGCTGCATTAATCACGTTCCTGTGCTGCTGCTCCCGCTTTTCAGGATAGTCATTACTGGAGATCAGCAAGACCCTGTCTATTCCAGAAAGGGCTTCCAGAAACTGTTCATAGTCATTATAGTCCCCTTTACGGTAATCGACGCCTGGTAAGGGATTTTTTTTCGGGTTTCTGGCAATTCCTACGATATCTTCGACTGGCATATGACTTATGAGTTCCCGGATTATTGCTTTTCCCAGTTCTCCGGTTGCTCCTGTGATGGCTATTTTCATTGATTTAGTTTTTACGGGTTAAGGTTTTTCCCGGCAAGTGAGGGTAAATCTGTGTTTCCTGAGATGAATTTCTTAATGAATTTCATGGCAAGGATGGAGAGTTGTTCGTTCTCATTCTTCAGAATGAAATCATAGCTTCCGGTAACGGTCCATAGTTCACCTCCTTCGGCCCCTTCGATAAAATGATCTGCTCTGCCATAACAGAACAAATTTACCACAGCCCCTTCATCATGAACTATATAATTTCCAATCTGATGATGGGTACTATCAAAACCAGGCAGAAAGTTTTTCCAGGAATCCACAATTTCCTTTGCAGGGATATCTGAAGGATCCGCTCCATTCATGGAACTATAGTCGAGGTGAACCACGGGAGCAAACATATCCTGAACCTTTTCCCAGTCGTGATTGTCGACCGCAATGAAAAAGCGGTTGATCAGCTCGATTGCCTGAATGCGTTCCATCTTTAGATAAATTTAGTTGTTCCTGAAGTCTGCTATCAGATTAACAGGTAAAGGGAAGTTTGGTTTATTTATGCGAAACAAAATCAAAGGCTTAGTTTTCTTAAAATCAGGACAAGGGAACTTACAAATATTCCCGCTGTGGAAACCCTGTGTATTCCTAACATGATTAGGTCTGAGGTATTTCTGGAAGAAAGAAAAGCCCCTGTTCCGATTGCAAGCAGAATAAACAGGGCAGTTCCACCAAGAATAAGCAGATTCACGGTTTGATTCCAGTCCGACCTGTAAATTTGAAGATACCGGAAAACACTGAGAGTTACAAAGGCCAGAGCAATAAGTTTATGAACCGTTACCGGTCCTGTTTTAAAGGGGGCTCCCTGTCTGTGGATGTATATTCCGGTGGCCAGAATCAATACATAGGTAATTGCCAGGAATACCAAATTGATTTCAGGGTTTTTCATTTGTATGGTTTTTAAAATTAGTGGTCAGACTACAATTTTCCCGATAAAGAATTACTTCTTTTCATTCATTACCAAATCCCTGAGAATGGAGATTACCTCTGATATGATATGTTAAAATCTTCGGGAATCCCTGTTTGAAATGGATTTTCGGGATCATTGCTCCATTCGAACCAGCCACCGTCGAAAACGGAGACATTTGGCCATCCCATCAACCATGCATTATAAAAAGCCTCACTGCCCCTCC
>CAZNFR010000190.1:0-1902 GCA_964572225.1 uncultured Bacteroidaceae bacterium | reverse complement strand
CGCAAAGTCGGCCCTCCCCAGGTATTCCATACGTGTATCGACCATGATTTTTTCGAGAAGGGTCTTGGGTTCGGGCGGCCATTTCGTGGCAAGGATCAGGTTGCTGATGGTATTGATCTGTTTGGAGGAATATTGAAAATCCGGCAGTTTGGACCTGGCGATCCCGGCCGATTCAGTTTCGGGGTTGGCATAATTGGTGATGTAACCCAGGTGAAGGAGCAATGCTGCCGTACGGATCATCAGGGTTTCTTCCATATCCAGGTTTTCCGCTTTGGCCAGAAGGTGCGAATGTTCATAGAGGTGGCGTGCATAATCGGAAGTATGGAAATACATATTCCTGGGAAGTTCTTCATCCAGTTTTTCGAACACCTGGGCTTCCAGATCCTGCAGTCTCAGCAACTGCAGCTTCAGATAGAATTTACGGTTGGGAAGTCCTGCAAGGTTAATCGACAACTCGGGCCTCAGTCCTTTCACAAAATACATGTCGATGTTGCCCTTATACTTCACCGGAAGTTTTCCTCGATACTCGCATATAAAATACTGTTTAACAAGATTGTAGGTGACTCCGGATATGTTGATCTTACCTCCCTCACCCGACGATTCCATCCGGCTTGCGGTATTAACCGTATCTCCCCATATATCATATGATCGTTTTTTCTGTCCCACAATTCCTGCAATAACAGGTCCGGTGTGAATACCGATCCTGAGTTCCCAGATCTCCGCATTTGACTTTTTGAGTTCTTTCATATAAAGTTGCACTTCCATGGCCGCCAGAATGACCTGGATTGGGTTGGTGCTGTTTTTTACGGGTATTCCGCCGGCTGCCATATAAGCATCCCCGATGGTTTTAATTTTCTCAATGTTGTGCTTTCCCACCACCGAGTCAAAATGGAAAAAGAAGCGGTCCAGTTCATCGATCAGAACCTCCGGGTTCATCTGCTCGGCTATCCGGGTAAATCCTTGAATATCTGAGAACAGGACGGTTACCATTTCGAACTTCTCCCAACGGGAACGTTTTTGGACGTTCTGATCGCCAGCCAGAAATTCTTCGGGATCATGCAGAGGATCCTTTGCCTCATGGATCCGGTTTCCGGGTCTTATAACCAAAGGACCTGCATCCCTGCTTTCACCCCTGCTCTGGTTGAGTATTCTGAGGGAGTAAATCTTATAAAAATAAAAAAGGAGGATCAGCGCCACCACAGCATAAAGCAGGATGGCCCACCATTTCAGGTAAAAAGGTGCCCGGATACGGAAATTCAGTTCCTGGGTCTCAGAAAGGTATCCTTCGCCCGATCGGGCCCTCAATAGGAGGGTATGATCCCCGTATTCCAGGTTCTCGATATACAGGTAGTTCCCCTGGAACCATTGGGACCACTCCGGATTTCCGGCTTCATGTACCCGTCGTATTTGGTATTCCTGTACAGGTCCGGTCCAGGAAGGAAGACTGAAGCGTATGAAGAGGTCGTTGTTTCCGGCTGCGATTTTCCTGAGGTTTTCCTTAATTCCGGAGTAAAGATCGGTAAAGTTGCCTCTCATGAAAAGGGTATCACTTCCAAACACAAGTTCATGGAGGATAAGGGGCTGCAAAACATCTTCCTCTGCTGAAGGGTCCAGGATCCAGTTTCCCCGGTATCCGGAAACCAGAAGTTCTTTTCCTCCGGTGGAAAAAATCCGTGGAGGATAATTTTCACCGATAAAATCCGGGAGTCTTAAACGATTTATCTCTCTGAAACGAGTATCGAGGATCCGGTAATAACCTTCGGCTTCGGACCGGTGTTCCCTGATAAGGAGCAGTTCATTATTCAGCTTTTCAATTTCCCGGATCTGGCAGGGAAGACGTAGGGTGGAATCGGCAGAAAACTCCATTGTTGTCTGATCAAAAATCCAGACCTCTTTATTGGA
>CAZNFR010000189.1:0-1903 GCA_964572225.1 uncultured Bacteroidaceae bacterium | reverse complement strand
CCAAATTCATCGTATGGGAAACCCAGGGTAATGTTTGGGTCATGACCAATGACACAGATTATAGTATGGGACATAACCCTTCTCCAAATAATAAGTAAAAAAGACTCATTCAATCTGTTTTACTAACCGTATCAAGGTTCGCCCTGTTACGGTTAGTTCTTTTTTGGGTCCTTATTTTGATTCAGGACTGTTAGTTCATTTACCCGGGTGTTTTTATTGCCCTTTCATATATTCGCGGGGAGAACAGCCAAATTTCTTTTTAAAGGAAGTACTGAAATTTGCATGGTTGTTAAACCCTACAAGTCTGGCCACTTCAGATATATTGTACCCTTTTTTTAAGAACTGAATGGCTCTTTTAAAACGCAATTCCTGAAGAAGCTGAACCGGTGTTATATCCAATAAAGCCTGGACTTTTCGGTAAAGATTGGATGCACTCATTCCTGCCTCGCTTGCCAGCTTCTCAACCCCAAATTGTGCATCTTCCATATTTTCTTCTGCAATCTTATTTACTTTCTGTAGAAATTCCTGATCGATGGACTTCAACTCTTCAAAACTGGTACCTTCCATTATCCTTCCGGTATTTTTCTTTGTTAACATTTCCCGTTTCCGGAGAATATTCCTGATCCTGCTTAATAGTTCCTCCTTTTTAAATGGTTTAACCAGGTAGTCGTCGGCCCCTTGCTCAAGTCCGGTTAACCTGTCGCTTTCCTCCGCTTTTGCCGTGAGCAGTATCACAGGGATATGAGATGTACGATAATCTGTCGCAAGTTGGCCTGTCATTTCAAATCCGTCCATCTCCGGCATTCTCACATCAGAAATAATAAGGTCAGGCGTTTCTATAAAGGCCATTTCAAGCCCTTTTTTCCCATTGTCTGCCAGCAATACGCTGTATTCCGGTATTAGAATAGTACGAATGTAGGTTTGCAATTCTTTATGATCCTCAACTACAAGCACCAATTTTGAAGTTGAAGGTTGCAATAGCTTATTGTCGACATGTTTATTTCCTCTATCTTCAGCGAGCAACTTTTTCGTATTCCCGTTGGCGAAAGGTACATTCTGCAATTGATGGGTTTCGCTTAGCTGATCGGAAGGGTGCACAGGTAACTCGACAATAAAGGTAGACCCCACGTTTTCCTTACTTTCCACCCGAATTTCTCCACTCAGCAGTTCAATCAGTTCCTTAACCAGGGCCAGGCCCAGCCCAAATCCCTTAACAACTTCTTCTTGATATTCAAGCTGGTAAAATCGCCTGAATATTGATTCCTGTTCGTTCTCCGGAATGCCTATTCCATTATCAACTACGCGTATTTGTATCAGTTGCTCCGATTGTGATACATTGATTTTTTGTATGGTTGCCGCTATGCTTAAATATACCTGCACTTTTCCGTCAGTGGATGTGAATTTTAATGCATTGGATAGTAGATTCGACACTATCTTTTTCATTGCCAAAGCATCAAATTCGACGATTAGTATTTCCTGATCGGAATGAAATTCCAGGGTAATATTGCGGGTTTTGGCCAAGGGTTGAAACGACTGCACAAGGTCACTAAGAAATAAAATGAGATCCCCTGACTTTAGGTTCAACTTCATGCTATTGGATTCCAACCGGGTTAAATCAAGTATTTCTTCTACAAGATCAAGAAGTTGCCCTGCATGCTGATCAATCGAAATTATATTTTCCCTGAAGTCGTATCTTTTCACCTGATCCAGCATCTCTTCAGCTCTTCCTCTTATTATATTTATGGGGGTACGGAATTCATGCGAGATATTGGCAAAGAACTGCGATTTAATTTTTTCGAGTTTCGCAATCTGATCAGCTTTTAAATGCTCCTCCAATAATTTGCGCTGCATCTTTCTTTTTTCATCAAAATATGTATACATGGCAAATCCACCCAGCCCTGCC
>CAZNFR010000188.1:0-2035 GCA_964572225.1 uncultured Bacteroidaceae bacterium | reverse complement strand
TTAGTCGGCAAAAATAAGGGTTGGTTTGGAAGTGAACTGAGGGAGAAAGTAGCGGTTGAGGAGGGGCAATACCGGGATATTATTGAGATTATTACCGCCAACGGTAAGATCCAGCCTGAAACCGAAGTTAAACTGAGTCCGGATGTTTCCGGCGAAATTGTTGATCTTGTGATCAAGGAAGGTGATCAGGTCAGGAAGGGTGATTTTCTATTGAAAATAAACCCTGATAATTACATATCCATCCGGAATCGCTCAGAGGCAACGCTGAACAGCACCCGGGCACGGCTTTCTCAGGCACAGGCGCAGCTTGAGCAGGCTCGGCTGGAGTTTGAAAGAAACAAAAAGCTCTGGGAACAAAAAGCCATTTCCGAGGCTGAATATGAACAGGCAATGACAGCCTACAATACAGCCCTGGCAGAAAAAGAAGCCTCAGAATTTTCGGTTGCCAGCGCGGAGGCTTCTTTAAGGGAAGCCGATGAAAATCTTAGGAGAACCTCCATTTACGCTCCAATGACGGGTACCATCTCCATGCTCAATGTTGAATTGGGTGAAAGGGTAGTAGGTACCGAGCTAATGAGTGGTACAGAATTGCTTAGGATAGCCGATCTGGACCGGATGGAGGTTGAGGTGGAAGTAAACGAGAATGATATTGTGAGGGTTCATAATATGGATACTGCCCTGGTGGAGGTCGACGCCTACCTCGGAAGAAAATTTAAAGGAGTAGTTACCGAAATCCCCGTATCCGCATCGACTGAAGGATTGACCACCGATCAGGTTACCAATTTCATGGTGAAAATACTTCTCCTGCCCTCATCCTACCAGGATCTGGTGGATGATAATAATCCGAATCCCTTCCGTCCGGGTATGTCAGCTACAGCCGACATCCAGACTTCCAGGAAATACAATATATTTACGGTACCCATTCAGTCGGTAACCACCCGGCAGGATACGGCAAAAAACAACATACCTGAAGAGAGCAAGGAAGAAAAGGATGAATCAATGCAGGAAGATGAAATGGTAGTTGTATTTGTTGCCCAGGGAGATACAGCAAAACTAAGAGAGGTTGAAACCGGTATACAGGATGATGAATACATAGAGATCATTTCCGGATTAAAGGAGGGTGAGAAGGTGGTGGTTGCTCCTTATTCGGCAGTTTCAAGAAATTTAAAAAACAATAGTCTGCTGGAAATCGTTAAAGAGGAAGATCTCTTTAAAAACGATTAATCAGTCTTACATTATGGCCAGGATCCTGAATATTGATACCTCAACCGAGGTTTGTTCGGTTTGTATAAGTGAAGAAGGAAAGATCCTGAGTATCAGAGAAGACAGACAGGGTAAAAATCATGCTTCTCTTCTTACCGTTTTTATTGAGGAGACTCTAAAGGAGGCAGGGTTGGAAAGTCGGGAGCTATCGGCCGTGTCGGTGAGCAAAGGGCCCGGATCCTATACCGGTCTCAGGATTGGGGTTTCAGCAGGAAAAGGAATCGCCTATGCCCTGGACATCCCCCTAATTGCTCCGGGAACGCTGGACATAATGAGGTCAGGATATTTGAGTCAGAATTCAGCCAGGGAAGATACCCTGTACGTTCCCATGATTGATGCCCGAAGGATGGAGGTGTATAATGCAGTTTATAATCACAAGGGAGAGAGGATCAGGGAAGTAAATGCGGAGGTAATAAGCCCGGATTCTTTCCAGGAATTCATTCCGGAACATACGATTGTCCTGTTTGGCAACGGTGCTTCAAAATGCCGGGAGATCCTCGGCGGAAAGCATTTTAATTTTCATGAGCAATTTCGACATTCATCTTCACACATGATCCACATTTCGGAATCCAGGTTCGAAAAAAGTATTTTTGAGGATGTTGCCTATTTTGAACCCTTCTATTTAAAAGATTTCATAGCTACAACCCCAAAAAATAAGGTGTTCTGAAAAAGGCACGGATTTTGATTTTTAAACTCAAAAAAGCATGAGAACCCTTATCCTGACATATCTGCTGTTGATACCCATGCTGACCTATGCTCAGTATAGCCGTAA
>CAZNFR010000187.1:0-2069 GCA_964572225.1 uncultured Bacteroidaceae bacterium | reverse complement strand
CCTTCCTCATTGTGATGTATTTACGGAGAATGGCTATACAAAGGAAGAAATGAAGCTGGTGAATGAAACCCGGAAGATAATGGGGGATAATAGTTTAAGGGTAACTGCTACTGCGGTGAGGGTGCCCGTAGTGGGGGGGCACTCAGAAAGTGTGAACATAGAATTTGAGAAGGAATTTGATCTGGATGAAGTCAGGAACCTCTTGTCCTCTTCGGAGGGGATTGTGGTTCAGGATGACCCTTCAGCCAATATATACCCTATGCCCAGAAATGCAGAAAACAGGGACGAAGTTTTTGTAGGACGCTTGCGCAGGGATGAATCCCAGGAAAAAACCCTGAATATGTGGGTGGTATCTGACAATCTTCGGAAAGGGGCTGCCACCAATGCGGTTCAGATTGCCGAATACCTGGTCTCCAAAGGTATGGTTGGGGAATGATCCAGCCTTAATAAAGAAAATTATTATAGGGATAGCGTTGCTCGTGAATCTCTTTTACCTGCTGGTAGAGGGTATCGCGGAGCTGTTCGATATTTTCCCGGTTCCTGGCCGATATAAAAAGGCTTAGCTGGTCGCTGCCGGCCATCCAGCTTCGCTTCAGTTCATCCAGACTGTAATTTTCGCGGGTGGCCGGAGTGAGATCATCCTCATCCTTTTTAATGTAGGTATAGGCATCGATCTTATTAAAGACCATGATGGTTTTTTTATCGGTAGCGCCGATTTCCCGGAGGGTTTCGTTAACGATGCGAATCTGGTCCTCGAAGGAAGGGTGTGAGATATCGACCACATGAAGGAGGATATCCGATTCCCTGACCTCATCGAGGGTAGATTTGAACGATTCCACCAGGTCATGGGGCAGCTTGCGGATAAAGCCGACTGTATCGGCCATCAGAAAGGGAAGGTTTTCCACCACTACTTTGCGAACGGTGGTATCCAGGGTGGCAAAAAGTTTGTTTTCGGCGAACACGTCGGACTTTGAAAGGAGGTTCATCAGGGTGGATTTTCCGACATTGGTATAGCCGACCAGGGAGACTCTTACGAGCTTGCCCCGGTTTTTACGCTGGGTAACCATTTGGCGGTCAATCTTCTCGAGTTGGGATTTCAGTTTGGATATTTTTTCACGGATTATCCTGCGGTCGGTCTCAATTTCGGTTTCCCCCGGACCCCGGAGTCCGATACCTCCTCGTTGCCGTTCGAGGTGGGTCCACATTCGGGTAAGTCTGGGTAAAAGATACTGGTATTGTGCCAGTTCCACTTGTGTTTTGGCATGTGCGGTCTTGGCACGACTGGCAAAAATATCGAGGATGAGGTTGGTACGGTCAAGAACCCTGCGTTTGAACACTTTTTCGAGGTTTCTTAGCTGGGTTGGTGAAAGCTCATCGTCGAAAATGACAAGATCCACCTCTTTCTCTTCAACGAAATCCTTAATCTCTTCCAGTTTTCCTTTTCCGATAAAAGTAGCCGGATTCGGGGTGTCGATCTTCTGTGTGAAAGTACGAATGGTCTTTGCTCCAGCCGTCTCGGTAAGAAACGCAAGCTCTTCAATATACTCCTTCACTTCCCTTTCGTCCTGGTCCCTTTCAATGGCTCCGATCAGGACAGCGGTTTCTGTTATCGGTTTGGTTTCAATCAATCCCATATATAAAAATTTCCTCAAAGATAGTAAAAGGAGGTCAAGAAGAAATAAACGGGAATAATCTCTTAAAACGGGCTATCCTAACCGAATATTGCATGGGAATTTATGTTGAATAAAAGGCGGAAAGATAATGTCTGTGGTCTGGCTTTTGGGATAGAAACCCTGATATCACCTCATTTTCAATCAATAAATTTACCCATGAAAACCAAACCTAAAAAAGCGGGCTCCGCTAATCTGGAGAAAAACCGGATCCTATTTTTTGAGACCGGTATCGTCATTGCCCTCAGTATTTCTCTCATAGCCTTTGAATGGGCTACGCCTGAAAAAAAAACAGGATAAATATCTCATCACGCAGGAGGAATTCTCTGCTCAGCATGAGATCGCACAGGTAACGCGCAGGAAGGAAGAAAAACCTCTGGCAGCCAAGAAAACGGAAAT
>CAZNFR010000186.1:0-2133 GCA_964572225.1 uncultured Bacteroidaceae bacterium | reverse complement strand
GTGCTGATATTTTACTTAATTAAAATCATGTAAACGAGCTGCTGATATATTACAAATAGTATTTAATAAGCGGCACTGAATGAAGCTTCTCCGCATATACAAGGATTATATTTATGACCTGATACTCCGGAATCAGGAAAAGGATGGGGAGACCCTGGAATTCTGGAAAGCACGGATCCTTTACACCATAATTCTGTTTTTTGGTCCCTTCAGTCTGTTGGCGTATACTCCTGCGTTGATTATTACGATACAGGAAAGGATCTGGAGTATACTGATTCTCGATACAGTTATTTTCATCGTTCTTAATTTTGTCTTGTATTCCCGGGCGTTTTCAATCGTTACGAAGAAGATATTCATTGTTATTTGCCTGTATATTCTGGGTGCCGGACTACTTTTTTTCATGGGGAACTTTGGTCCGGGAATTCTTTACCTGCTTGCACTTTCCTGCTTTAGTGCCCTGGTTATCTCCAAGCCTGCAGGAATTGCCACTTTTTATGTCAATCTGGGGTTGTATCTGCTTATCGGGTTTTTCCTTCATCTTAAGTTAAGGGTTTTTACCGGATTGGAATATTACGATTTCGAAAGCTGGATGGGAGTTGGAGCAAACCTGGTCTTATTAAATCTTGTTCTGGTTTACTCCATTAATATGCTTGTTACCGGCTTATCCAGAAAGATTGAGTCGGAATACAACATGAGAAAATACATAGAAAAGGAAAATGTGGAATTACAAATTGCCCGGAACCGGGCCGAAGAAGCAGATAGGTTGAAATCGGCTTTTCTTGCAAACATGAGCCATGAGATTCGGACTCCCATGAATGCAATCGTGGGTTTTTCTGAATTACTTCACAGTCGCCAGGTAGATGATGATAAGAAAAAAAGATATTCTCAGATTATATTAAATAACAGTGAGTTATTGTTGTCGATAATGGATCAGATCATCGACCTTTCCAAAATCGATGCCGGGGTAATTAGGATCGATCAGCAGCATTTTAGCCTGAATGAATTTATAGAACCATTGGTGAGTAATTACAAACTTCTTTGTCCTGAAAATCTGGTTTTTTCTGTGGATCTTGCAGAGGATCTGACCGAAATGGAAGTGTTGAGCGACCCCAATAAAATCAGCCAGATCCTGAATAACCTCGTATCCAATGCCTTTAAATTTACCCCTGAAGGGGAAGTCAGACTCATCCTTGAAAAAGAAGGCGCATACCTTTTGTTTTCCGTACAGGATACTGGTTCCGGCATTCCTGCCCATGCACTTCCAAAGATATTTGATCGATTCTACCAGGTAGTCACTCATAAGTCAGGCGTGGGATTAGGTTTATCCATTTCCAAATCCCTGGCTGAATTGTTAGGCGGGAGTCTGGAAGTAAGTTCCGAGGCAGGAAAAGGGAGCCGGTTTACTCTGAGAATTCCTGCTATTTCGTGAGGCTAAGGATTTTATTTTCCATACCAGTTCATATCCGTGCGGTTTACAATGTGTTCGCCGGCCACATGATCGGCTCCGCCCCAAACCATAAACCTGTCCTCTTTTTTCCTGATTTCGATCCCATCCATAAGGCTATTGTTGGAATTAAAGTCTTCAACATGAGATAATTCCAGATTTGAAAACCAGGCCGCTGCCCTTTGTTTGTATCCGTCGTTAATGGTCCATACTCCCATGTTGATAATGAACCTGTCAATTTTTGAAAGGTCCTGCAATTCCTGTTCGGTGTTCTCTGTAAAATCTTTTGCCGGATTGATTCTGAGCTTATGCCATTGCCCGGATTTACCCAATATTTCCATCCGGATCGGGGATACCAGGTTGTGCTGACTGTAATTCCTTTCCAGATGCCAGAAATGATAACCTGCAGAATAGGTGATATTTATTCTTTTCGTCGATCTCTCATAGGCTTCAAGCCACAGGAAGATCCCGTTTTTAGTATCAGGGTCAAAATTATCCGGATCTGTCATAAATTCGAGCGTTAAAATGGGATAGGTGCCCGGCTTATTATCAATCACCTGAGCAACCCTGTTCAGGGTTTGAGGAAGTCTGTCCTGCCCTGCCGTATCAAACTCTCTTTTGGCGGAGTAAAGGTAAAGGGCTTTTTTCCCGGGTTGTTCAGGGGCATCCATAACCTCCCATTTATTGCT
>CAZNFR010000185.1:0-2146 GCA_964572225.1 uncultured Bacteroidaceae bacterium | reverse complement strand
AGTTAATACAAATATAACATTGGTTTCATAAATAAAAAAATTCGCCTTCATTTTTCCACAAAACCACCTAAAATTATAGATTTACATTTCTTTACACCTGATTAAAACAGTTATGGGTTCTATGAGGCGAACGAGATTCCTTTTCCTTTGTATTTTCATGTTTATCAACACAAAATCCTTTTGTCAGGACCGGGAAACCCTTTTTGTATCTCCCCTGGACATTCCCCTTTACCTTAGTGGTAACTTTGCCGAACTCCGGTCCACACATTTTCATTCCGGACTGGACTTCAAAACTCAGGGGGTAACAGGCAAAAAGGTGTACTCGGTAGCAGAGGGTTATGTTTCGAGGATCAAGGTTCAATCGAACGGGTACGGCTTTTCGGTCTATGTGAATCATCCTTCGGGGCATACCTCCGTTTACGCTCATCTCTTGAACTATTCGGAAAAGATCGGTGAGTACGTGAAAGCCTATCAATACCGGAACCGGCGATTCGAGCTGGACATTTATCCGGGTAAGGATGAGCTTCCCGTTGCCCGGGGTGAGGTGATTGGTCTTTCAGGGAACAGCGGTTCGTCGGGCGGACCCCATCTTCATTTTGAATTGCGGAAATCATCCAATCAACATCCGGTGAATCCTTTATCCTACAATTTTGAGGTGACAGACCGGATCCCTCCCAGGGTGTATAATCTCTACCTTTATGCCATTCAAGGTCAGGGAAGGGACAGGCTTACAGGTCCGGCCAGACGGATTCCTTTGATTAAAAAGGGCAATGTTTATGTTCCGGCTGGCGGACTTATCCCAGAGGCCGGGGGACAAATCGGATTGGGAGGAGAAGTTTATGATTTTACCGACGGTTCCCCGAACCGTTGCGGGGTCTGGTCCATCAAAACCTTTCTGGACCAGGACCTGAGATACCATTTCCAAACGGATGAATTCAGTTTTGCCGAAAGCCGCTATATCCATGCACATACAGACCCTTCATTGAAAGAAAAAGAGAACAAAAGGGTGCATTTATTATTTCTGAAGCCGAATAATTCCCTGTCGCTTTATCGAGTGAAGGAAAATGACGGATTGATGGAGGTACTCCCCGGCGACACCTCACAAATCCGGATAGAGATCCGTGATTTTCACGGGAACGGAACCAACATTGAACTCAGGATCGCCGGGAAGCAGGTGGAGCCTTCGCAACCCCTGGGAAATCTGTTCCGTTGGTATGAAGTCAACTCCTTTCAGAATGAAAACCTCAGCTTGCGTATCCCTGCCGGGAGCTTGTATGAAAATACGGAGTTTAGTTATTCCGTTAAGGCATTGCCCAATCCCCTTCATCCTTTTGTGCACAGCCTTCACAGGGAAGAGGTCCCTTTACACAAAAGCGCTGAATTAAGCTTGCGGGTGGAGAACCTTCCGGCGGGCAAAGAGGGTAAGCTGTGCATTGTTAAATTGTCTGATAAAAATGAAGTGGGGTATATGGGGGGTGAATACGACGGAAGGGGTTTTGTAAGAGCGGCAATCCGGGAGTTTGGGGATTTCACCCTTGGGATTGACAGTATTGCTCCCCTGATCATTCCCCTGGATACCCGGAATACCGCAGACCTAAGGAATAAAGAAGAGATCCGCTTCCAGATCCGCGATGACCTTTCGGGGATTGAGGAATACTCGGGTACCCTGGACGGGAAGTGGGTACTGTTTGAATTTGATGCCAAGAACGATCTTCTCCGGTATGCATTTGATCCTGAACGCATAGAAAAAGGAAAGGATCATACCCTGATTCTGAAGGTAACCGACCGGAAAGGGAATGTAAGCCAATACGAAAAGATCATACAATGGTAGGGATCGGGAAACTGAAAAGACCGTATTACCGGTGCATAGGGATCATGTCGGGCACATCCCTGGACGGGACCGACCTTGCTTACTGCCATTTTCAGAAGGATAAGGGGTGGAAATACTCCATCATTCATGCAGAGACCATCGCTTACCATTCAGCCTTGAAAGAAAAACTTAGGGGGGCAGGATTATTGCGTTCTGAGGATTTGATACGGCTGGACCATGAACTGGGTAGTCATTTTGGGCTTCTTTGCCGGCGTTTCATTCAGGAAAACCGGTTGGAACCCGATTTCATTGCTTCGCATGGACATACGATTTTTC
>CAZNFR010000184.1:0-2192 GCA_964572225.1 uncultured Bacteroidaceae bacterium | reverse complement strand
ACCCGGATCAGCCTAAAGAGCAATACCCCCTATTACATTCAGCTGATGGAAAAAGGGGAGCCGACGGACAAAGCCATATTGAACTATCCAGCTGTGGGCGCTGGATTGGGTTTTTCTTTTACCACGTGGGTAAGAAATGAGGTGAAATTTACCGGCGATGAGGATGAAAAGGATTTACTTTACACCTTTGAGGCCATCCCCGGCACGGAGAATACCTATGCTATAAAAAACCTGGGAACTGAGCGTTACCTGAGGATCCACCGTAATTGGAATTTTCTTGGCCTTATATTCCGAAAAGCGATAGTAGCCGATTTAAACTGGAGGTTCCCGGACGATTTTATCAGTGGAAACACGGATGCCCGTTTTGTGATCGAAGAAAACAACGACGGCTCCTACAGGCTCGAAAGTGTGCAGGGTGAACCCATCATGCTGGGAACCGATGATGAATCCCCCTACCTATTAATCAATCATCCGCAGTCTGAAAACATCAGCTTTCGGTTCGTTCCCATGAATATTAACTGGACGATCGAGAATATCGAGACCCAATACATGGAGCCCATTTTACCCCCGGCCAAAAATGGATTCAGCAGCAACAGTACGCTGATCAATTGCGGTCAGGGTGAGCTGTCACAGACCATCGGAAATTCCAAGACCGTGGAAACGGTAACCACTATGGGCTGGGAAGAGACCATTTCCATATCTTCCAGTCATTCTGCCGGCGGTTCCGTCACCGTGGGAATGGAAGTGAATGCCACCTTTTTCGATCTGGGCGCCTCCTACTCGGCAAAGGCCACGGCAAACTATAACTACACCACCACCTCGACGACTGAAACCACCAACTGGAACCAGGCACAGGGAGCCACCAGCGAAACCTTCTTCTCCGAGCGGACCATCACGGTGCCTCCGAAAAGTGCATCCCTGGTTTACGATGCCTATCAGAGCTATGAAAACATCAAGGTGAACGTGGTACAGCGACTTCGGGTAAGGGCCAGGGAACATGATACCGGAGAACCCCTCTCAGGCGAAGAGATTAAGACCCAGTTTCATTTTAATGGCTTTAAGGGTGTTGTCACCCAGGCAGGACCCGACTACATAGAAGTTACGCTGCGCGGCGTAGCCACACTCGACAAAATCTTTAAATCCAAAAGCGATGTGCAGGAAGTAGATCCCAATTGTGAGTAATGCAGGAAAATGAAATGAAGAATTAGGATCATCAGGGTAAGGGGGAGGATTATGGGGGTGCGCAATTATAATAACGACCACTACGACAAAGACCTGAACAGGGACCTGCTTTCCATCGTCCGCTTCAACTCAAAATTTCACTTAATCCGTTTATTCAAAAGGCATTTCGGACAAATGCATGGAAAAGGCCATGATCCTGCTCAGAAAAGGAAACACGGCTAAGGATGCACGTTTCGAAGCCGGCCAATGCAGGGTGAGCTTAAACAACTGTTAAAATGAACAAAGCAGTGTCAGGTATTCCTCCTTCTTTCGCCAAAGTATAGGTACCTGGAATGTTATTCTCCGGAAATTGAATAAAATGGCAAAAACCTGGAGGTATCTCATTACGCGACCCTAGGCTGAGGTTGGGTGACTCCTGGTGATCCAATACTAAAATCCAAAGTAAGAATGATCGTTTACGAATCCTATAGAGGATCTGAAAGGTTCGAACAAACGCTAAGAACATGGACACTGACTCTGGCGCTGTTCATTTCTGCCTTCACCCCGGGAACTGCGCAAACATGCTGCTCGGGAGGGGTGCCTCTTGGCGGAAGCCTGGGGTTGGGTGCCGCAGATTCAAAAACCATCGAGCTAATGCTTACCTACGATTATAATGCTCTCAACCATTTGGTTCATAATACCGAACGACTGGAGGAGGATGCAAGGACCCGTACAACCCAATCCGGATTATTGGAACTCAACTATGGTTTAAATGAGCGATTCTCCCTAACCGGAATTTTACCGGTAATCCGTCAAACACGCTCCATTCACGGTTATGGGGGTGCTGAAGAATTCATAGCAGTACAGGGCATGGGGGATATTGTTTTGTTGTTAAAATACAGGATCACCTCCGAAGGTATCCTGAGCCCCTTTCAGTGGGTAGTCGGAGCCGGACCGAAAATACCCACAGGAAAAACAGGATTTACCAACCCGCAAGGCTTCACCTTGTCGGCAGACATGCAGCCAGGCTC
>CAZNFR010000183.1:0-2240 GCA_964572225.1 uncultured Bacteroidaceae bacterium | reverse complement strand
TACCCCTTAACGGAAGTGTTGAGAATGGACACAAAAGCACACTCTGGGTGCAGTTGGGGAATATTGCGCAAAGAGTTGGAAACATGCTTACCATTGATCCTGAAAACGGCCATATTCTAAACAATAAAAAGGCAGAAAAACTTTGGGGAAGGGAATACGAGCCTGGCTGGGTACCGGTTATCTAAAGATGGTATGAATCTGTTAATGCTGGAAAATTAGGATTGAATAATATCAATAATGACCATGAAGCGCAGGGATTTTATTTTTAAAACAACCGCGGTTGCTGCAAACGCAATGATGATTGGAAGCCTTAAAGCCAGAGCTTCTCAAAATCCTGATTGGGAACCCGACCCATACTCCGATTACAGGGTTGTGAGAGTATATCAGCCAGAGGTAAGCGATTTCCGTTTTGAGGAATCCGGAATATACTGGAAACGACTAGATGAAGAAGTATTGTCCCAGATGTTTTCAAGGAGCTTGTCAGTAATAACCGGACATTCAGGAACTTCCGAAGCATGGGGACTAATCCTTACAGGTAGAGCAATCGTGGATCTTTGGGATAAAAAGATCGCCATTAAGGTTAATTTTAATAATACCGGACGCGACATCCATACCACTTTAAATAACAGCCCTGCAATGATGTCGGTACTTGCGAAAAGTCTGATATCTGCAGGAGTAAAGGAGGAAAACATTTGTTTTTTTGATTGCTCTCGGCCCTTCCCTGATATTTTTAAAGATGAGTTGAGAAAAAATAACCTGAGCAAGCTTCAATTAACCGGAAACCAAACTCCTTTTAATCCAAGTGAAAAAAGTATTCTACTCTCTGACAATAAGGGACAGTTGCGCGACGGCAGGCAGGTTGAGAGGTTCCCGGTGCCACGGTTATTAATTGAATCGGACTATCTTTTGAACCTGCATTTGGTTAAAATTCATCAGACCGGAGTAACCGGAGCCATGAAAAATCTATTCGGAATTGCTGAAAGACCAGGCTTTTATGTCCACCATCAGGGGCCGCGGCCATTTGAATACGGAAATCATCTGCCTGATATTTCTCTCGATCCTGAAATCAGAGGCAGGGCACGGTTAAACATTGCTGAATTCATTTTTGGAGGTCATACACCTGATACCATCGATAAATTCACAAATGAAAGCTTCTTCCCGGATGGAAAACCATCAAGCATTATTGTATCCAGGAGTCCGTTTTATCATGACACAGTATTGTATAGTTTTATTAAGGCCGAATATATGACCTGCTCCGGTGTATTAAAACGTTTTGGTGAAATGGGCCCTGATACCTGGCTTCTGAATTCAGCAAATAAGTGCCAGGATTGGGTGTATGAAAAAGCCAGGTTTGAAAAGTCCTGCAATTCAACATTTCCTGAATTTGACCTCTCATTCCGAGATCTCCAGTATTATACTGTATAGAAGATGGTTAAGTACTAATTTAGTAGGTTTTTCGCAGATCTGAGGCTGAATTATTTTTTATATCAGCCACATAAATTTGACAAGACTTTTAAAGGATACTTTTATTTAATTTGTGAGCTCTGCAGATTCACGAATTTGCCGATGATTATGCCGATCACAAATACCGTATAAAAATGTCCCATCAGTCCCAGGATAAGTACTACTTTTCTGGCAATTTCGGTAACCGGAACTATGTCTCCGTATCCGATGGTAAGCAGGGTAATAAAGCTGAAATACAGGTATCCGGAATTTGCTAATTCTCCCTGAGGGCCTTTGAATGCATCGGGGCCCAGGGTAAAGAACAGGACACTGAAGACCGCTCCCAAAAGGATATACCCGCTGAAGGCAGCGGATATTATTTCAATACCCAGGTTATTCTCCCGGACAAGATCCCGGTAGATCTGAATGCTAATCAGCAGAAAATAAATGAGGTAGATAGCCAGAAATACAAACCCACCAGTAACCTCGGGATAGAATTTGTAATTGATTCTTGCCAGGGTTCCAAGAGCGAGGAGTGAGAGAATGACCACCCTTTTCAAGCCATGCTTTCTTCTTAACAGCAGCAAACTGAAAACCATGTTTTGCAGAAGTAGTACTGTCTGTGCATCATAGTCCCGTTCCGGGCGGGTGAAAATATCACCAAACAGCATCAATACAAAGCTGAATAAAAAAAGGGTATATCTCCGATTGTAAAGAGAGGATTTCATCCTTAATCCATTAGTTTCCTGACTTGTCCACTTTAGTGCGGTAATTTCAGAGATTTGAGGTATCCTAAA
>CAZNFR010000182.1:0-2334 GCA_964572225.1 uncultured Bacteroidaceae bacterium | reverse complement strand
GGACTCTGAATGATGGTCCGCCAATTCAATCTGGGGATTTCTTTGGTCTCACTGCCGGAAAGTACCAGGTTGCCCTTGTGGATGCCAACGACTGTGGGCCGGTGCTGAGTGATAGCATTACCATACGGGAGCCGGGTGTGGGGATTGAAGATTTTTATGCGGGGAAAATTGCCCTGTATCCTAATCCGGTGCACTCTTCTCTGACTATCAGACTTAAAGATACCGTTCCGGGCGAAATCCTTATTCTTATCACCGATGCCAGTGGCAGAGGGGTGCTGAGTAAAAACTTTACCTCAACCGGGGGTGAGCTGAGCCGTAACATCGAGGTTTCTGATCTGGATCGCGGACTCTACTTCGTTCGCATTGCCGGCGGAGAAACCCTTGGCAGCTTCGTTAAGGAATAAGTTTTTAATGGTTTAGGGGTTTAGGGGTTTAGGGGTTTAGAAGTTTAGAAGTTTAGGGGTTTAGAGGTTTCTTCCTATCCCCGGATCCCCAGATCCCCAGATCCGCATTCTTCCTATCCCCAAATCTTCTTATCTTTACCAAAAACTAAGCCTATGAATGTACTTATCCTTGGATCGGGCGGGCGGGAGCATGCCCTTGCCTGGAAAATTGCTCAGAGTAAACATCTTTCAAAGCTTTATATTGCGCCGGGAAATGCGGGTACCCTCGATAAGGGAACAAACCTGGAGATCAGCCTGTCCGATTTTGAGGGGATCAAAAAAGCCGTCCTGGATCATAAAATCGACCTGGTCATCGTCGGACCCGAAGCACCGCTGGTCGACGGGATTGTGGATTTCTTTAAAGGGGATGAGGAGCTCAAAAATATTGGGGTGGTCGGTCCGGGGACCCGGGGCGCCATGCTCGAAGGGAGCAAGGATTTTGCCAAGGATTTTATGTTCCGGTATGGGATTCCTACCGCAGCTTACCGGTCTTTTACCATCAATGAACTGGAGGATGCCAAGAAATTCCTGAGGACTTTTAATCCGCCCTATGTTCTCAAAGCCGACGGACTCGCAGCCGGGAAGGGAGTGCTGATCCTCGATGATCGTTCCAAAGCCGAAGCAGAACTGGAGGCCATGCTCAAAGGGAAGTTCGGAACCGCCTCCGAAAAAGTGGTGATCGAAGAGTTCCTCAAAGGGATCGAACTCTCCGTCTTCGTCATCACCGATGGAAAAGATTATGTTATTCTCCCGGAAGCCAAAGATTATAAGCGGATCGGTGAGGGGGACACCGGACTTAACACCGGGGGTATGGGAGCCGTGTCACCCGTGCCCTTTGCTCAGGATGGATTTCTCAGGAAAGTTGAGGAGGAGGTTGTAAAACCCACCATCGAGGGTATCCGGAAAGAAAAGATAGACTTTAAAGGGTTTATCTTCCTCGGACTCATCAATGTCGAGGGAAATCCTTTTGTCATCGAATACAATGTTCGCATGGGCGACCCTGAGTCGGAGGTTGTTCTCCCCCGAATACAGTCAGATCTGCTCGAAATACTCAATAAAACCGCCAAAGGGGAATTGAAGGGTTCCACCATTACAACCGATCCGCAAACTGCGGTTACCGTTATGCTGGTATCCGGCGGGTATCCCGGAAGCTACGAGAAAGGAAAAGTCATGAAGGGAATGGATCAGGTAGAGGACAGTATCCTTTTTCACGCCGGGACCCGAATGCAGAAGGGTGAAGTTGTGACCAACGGAGGAAGGGTGCTCGCCATAACATCCTTCGGCCCCGATCAAAAAGCGGCCCTTTCAGCCTCCTACCGCAATGCGGAAAAAATTCAATTTGAAGGAAAATATTACCGCAGGGATATCGGCTTCGATCTATAATTGGTATTTTTATGCCAGTTAATGAATCAAAACTATGCTGTTAAGGATATTCTCAGGAAACCGGCCCGGCAATATAGTGATCATCTTCCTGTTTTCACTGTTGTTGTGGATTCCTGCTTTCCTTTCCCCAGAAACCCGTGCTTTCTATTACCCGGTACCTCCCATGCCTCTGTATGCCATGCTGGCCGGCGGAATTGAAGGGATGGTGCTTGTATCCAAAATCTTTTCCTTTCTTTTTGTGCTCTTTATGAGCATCATGATGATCCGCCTGAATTCCCGGTTTATCCTTATTCAGGAAAGGACCTTTCTTCCGGCATTTTTCTTTCTGACCATCACCGGATTCTACTCAGGGATCAATGAATTCAGTGGGTATTTGTTTGGCGGACTCGCCCTGATATTTGTGATCGACGCATTGCTTTCCAGCTATAAAACCGACCCCAATTCCTACCGGTATTTTGAAGCCGGACTCCTTATCGGGATCGCCTCCCTGTTTTATGTCCGGATCCTC
>CAZNFR010000181.1:0-2654 GCA_964572225.1 uncultured Bacteroidaceae bacterium | reverse complement strand
GACAGCTGTCCGCTTAAGACAGGAATTGGTGTCCGGAAACGCAGGAATACGCACCCTGGAAGAAAGTGGTAAAAGTAGAAGAAAAGACTCATCCCTAACCGGCAATCAATCCTCTCTCAACGCATCATACAAACAAACTGGCAAGCATGGTAAAACCCAGTCCGCAAACCGCAATGATGGACTCCATGACGGTCCATGATTTCAGGGTTTGCTTTTCATCCATCCCAAAGTATTTGCTTACCAGCCAAAATCCGCTGTCGTTCACATGTGAGAGAAGGGTGGCGCCGGAGGCAATGGCAAGGACGATCAGGGCAAGTTCGGGCTGACCCGGGTTGATGAAGTCGAGCACCGGTGCCATGATCCCGGCCGCAGTGATCATGGCAACCGTGGAAGACCCCTGCGTTACCCTTACAATCCCGGCCAGCAGCCAGGCGAGGAAAATCGGCGGCATGGCCGAGTCCGATATGGATCTTGCCATCATCTCACCCATGCCGCTATCCACCAGAATTTGCTTTAGCACTCCGCCTGCACCGGTTATAAGGATGATAATTCCGGCAGGCCCCAGTGCCTTCGTGCTTAATTCCAATAGTTGCTGCTTTGTTTTCCCTCTTTTAATGCCCAAAAAATAAATGGCCATTAGTGCGGCAATGATAAGGGCACTGAAGGGATGACCGATGAAGACGGCAATATCGGAGAGGAGGGAATCCCGGATCAATCCCTTCTCCACAGCCAAAGAGGTGAAGGTATTGAGCAGAATGAGAATCAAAGGAACCGCTATCAAAAGAGCAATCAACCGGAAGGAAGGCAGATTCTCTTCCCCGGTGCGTTGGCTTCCTCCGGCGGAGATCTCTGCCGGGGGTTCCAGATGGATCTTTTTGGCGATGAGTTTCCCGAATAGCGGACCTGCAATAATGGCTGTAGGAAACCCCAGAAGGAAGCCGAAAAAGATGACCCATCCAAGCTGTGCATCCAGGATCTCTGCTACCGCTATGGGCCCGGGTGTCGGGGGAATAAAACTATGGGTAACGGCAAGTCCGGCAAGCAGGGGAATCCCGTAATACAACAGAGATCGTTTGGTATCGCGGGAAAGGGCATAAATAATCGGAATGAGGATGATGAGTCCTACATCAAAAAACACCGGAATCGCCACCAGAAATCCGGTGAAAACCATAGCCCAGGATGCCTTTTCTTTCCCGAACTTTTTCACCAGGGAATGGGCAAGGGCTTCGGCACCTCCTGAACTTTCCAGAATCTGTCCGAAAATAGCCCCAAGTCCCACAACAATGGCCACAAACCCAAGGGTTCCTCCCATACCCTCCTGAATGCTTTCCAGAATTCCCTGCAGAGGCATTCCCGTCATGACTCCCACCAGCATGGAGGTGATCAGCAAAGAAATAAAGGCACTGATCTTTAATCTAAGAACCAAAAACAATAAAAGGCTGACGGCAGAGAAGATGATAATCAGAATGTAGGGCGTTGTCATGAGCTGGATGTTAACTGGGATTTTCAACCTTGATTTTTCACATAAACTAAGCTTTCAACCGGCTAAATCTTGATTCAAGCAGATGGATGTATTTTTCTTTCATCTCTAGGGAAAGAAAGGAGTTCGTAATTTCATGCATCCAATCCGCTCCGGCTTTGAATATGTCATCCAAAACACCGGTGATTACCTTGTCATTTAATTCACATCTTTCTTTGCCAAAATAGTCAATCAGCAGAGATCGGGTAAGGTTTTTCTTCTTACCCTTCAATGGGAGTGCTATCTCTTCTGAAGGGTCCTTCAACTCAATGCTTGTATTAAGTAA
The DNA here is from genome assembly GCA_964572225.1 of uncultured Bacteroidaceae bacterium. Taxonomy (GTDB): domain Bacteria; phylum Bacteroidota; class Bacteroidia; order Bacteroidales; genus CAZNFR01. The sequence continues at coordinate 849 of CAZNFR010000181.1, read as the reverse complement.
ATCATAACAGGGTGAAAGTTCATATTTTTGATTCCGGTTTATGATGGAGAAATTTTTAAGGTGCATATCCTCATTTCCCGTCAGAAAACAGAATAATACAAGCTTAAACAATTTTATTTTTTCGACCATTGGAAAGGTGCAATACTCATCGATAAGCCTGACTACTTTTTCCATGCTGTAGTTATACTTGTTGTCCCGGCTTAATCCGGCCAATTGCGCAAAATCTTCCATGGGAATTTTATCCTTCATGCCTTTCCTGTCAAATCTTTTAATGAAATAGGTCAGGCTTCCGTCTTTGGCCCAGACCATTCCGTGAAGGGGAGTTTCCAGCCCTATGGTTTTGGCAAGTCGCATGGTTAAATCCTCGTTCTCCGGCATCTGAGGATAAACAGAGTGCTGAGGCTTAAGTATGTACCTCCCGTTTTTATCCACCAGATCAAATTTCCCCTCTTTTCTGTTAAATACGGCACTTAGTTTAGGTTGAACCCCCTGGATGGACATCTTACGGCTCCGGTGAAAAGCTTCTTCCCTTAGTTCCCTTGCAGAATAGGGAAGGGGTTTAAGTTCGGTTAAGCCTGAGGAAAGTAATTTAAGCCCTTGAGCACTATAGCTCTGGTTGCCACAGGGTAAATAGGTAATCGGACATTTGTTCATTCCAGGATCTCTTTTACGGTGATTGCCCCGACCATATCATCCCCCACTGCCATTAATTGTGAGAACAGGTCGTTACGGTCAATCTTGTTTAATTTTAATAAACCTTCCAACTGGATACCCTCCGGGAGCAATCCTTCAAAAGAAGGAGGAAAGGCATTGAAAAGATACTTTTTCCGGGATGTGGGCATGGTACGC
>CAZNFR010000180.1:0-2913 GCA_964572225.1 uncultured Bacteroidaceae bacterium | reverse complement strand
CTCCGGTAAAACTTATCCTCAGGTTCGGTATACTCGCTAAGGGGACCTTCTCCATTTACATAATAATCACCCCACCACAATCCCGTATTTACCGTCTGCTCAACCGGCGAATAAATATAAGTTTCGGCAAAAGCAATTTTATTCCTGCCAAAGAGCTCGCCGGTTTCATCCCCTGATTTTACTCTGAAGGAATAGATATCTTCATCATCATTCAGGGTATACAAACCCGTTATCGCAAAAGGTGTCCTTTCATCCTGCGTAAGAGGAGGGATGGTCCTGGGAATAAAATCACCATAAACATTCTGATCTTTCAATATTGTCACCGGTTTCCAATTTCCCGCCGTGGTCCTGTCCGCAAAAATATCATCAGGGTCCTTTCGGGCATCGTAATTTTCGAGTGCCCCGGTGGCAAAGGTCATCTTTGTCGAGGTGGGATCATATCCTTTCAACTCCAGTACTTTCCAGTCACCTGGACTCCTAAAATCAATGATCTCTCCCTCTGTATCAATTTGCCCCCAACTGATAAAAGCACCCGGTCCGACAGGAACCTGATAGGTGACCATTCCGTCGTTTAGCACCTTTACGCAGATGTTGTTATCTCCTTCGCGGAGAAAGGCCGAAATATCATAACTGTCATATTCGGGGGAAGGAGCATAGGATCGAACCGGACCAAAATTTATAAAGGTTCCGTTTACAAACAGATGGTATCTTGAATGCGCCCAAAGGTGAATCCTGGCTGAAGGCTCCAGCCCCTTAAGATGGAAGTCTTTCCGAAATACCAGGTAAACCTGTCTGCCCTCACCATGGTCGTCCTTCCAGACAAATTTCGAATCCGGATCTTTACCCTCCATGCTATTCTGAGGGAGTACCGTAGCAAACATAAAAAGGCAAAACAGGAATGTTACAGATTTCTTCATGGTATTTCATAATTAATGCAGACCGGTAAATACGCTAATTACAACAACATGGGCTGAAATCAGGAATTGTTAATAGTTAGCCCTATCCGGCTGAAATGTTAATAAATAATACAGGATCCGGGCATTTACGAATTTGCCCTGATCATAACAAGAATAGAAAATAATTTTAAATAATCAAAGAACTATATACATAATTAATTATATTTCAATATTTTAAAACATTAGAATACGGAAGTTGACGAATTTCCCGGAATAAAAAATATTTGTTTATCACAGGGGAAAGCTTTGATGAATCGAAAACATTTTGCGTAATTTGACTAATAAAAATATATTTGAACATAATGAACGAAATTATCCGGGGCAAAAGAGAGCATGTATACAGCTTTACGGTAAAAGAAGAGATGACCGATGGTTATGGACATGTCAATAACGCCTACTATCTTAAACTTTATGAAGATGCCAGATGGGCAATTCTGGAAGAAAAGGGCTTGGGTGAGGCTGAGGTGAGATCAAAAAAAACAGGTCCTGTGATTCTGGAGGTGACCGTTAGGTTCAGAAAGGAATTAATACCCGGTCAGCTGATAAAAATTATCACCCACAGCAGAATGAAAGGGAACAAAATTATTTACCTCGATCAGGAAATGGTGGATGAAAACGGCAAAATATGCAGCAACGCAACCTTTACCTCAGCATTGTTTGACCTTGTGGAAAGAAGAATGGTAAACGTAGATGAAAAATGGGCAGATGCATTTGGATTTTAGTACTTTTTGTAGTCCTTACCGGCCGACTTGATTCACAGGGCATAGCTCAGAACTTTATACCCTTTGAGCCACAAAAGAGTCAGTCATTTCAGAGCAATCTGGTTTTTTGCGATACCAACAGAAGCCTGGATGTTTTTGATATTGAATCCGGAATTCACAGGGATCAATTTAAACCTCTGTGGCAAAATGGTCAGCTGAAAAAAGATCACAGCTACTGGATACGGTTTGTGATGGCTGAAAATCCGCTCCCAAGTGAATCCCTGGTCAGGATTCAGCCCCTGCTCCGGGTCGCTGATCTGTATTTCCGAAACGACAGCGGTCAGATGATCGTGCAGAAAAACGGATTAAGGGAAAGGTTTTCTGAAAGAGTAATTCCCGATTCAGATATTTTATTTATTCTGCCTCCCGATAATTCAGGGCGGGTCTTCTACCTGAATGTAATATCTGATTACGATACCGGACTGGGCCTGATTAATGCATCCATGACCGGATATATCGCAGGGAAAATAGACCGTACCTATGCTATGGGATTTTTCTTTGGCATAGGGGCAATTGCCTTTCTGTTCAGCCTGATTTTTTATTTTAAGCTATGGGAAAAGACCTATCTCTTTTATTCTCTGTATGTTCTTTCCTTTACCATCTTCGCATTTGTCGATATGGGCTTGATCGTCAGGATCATCTCTAATACCGGAATCCCTTGGCACAGAGACCTCTATACCATTCCCTTTGCGAGTATGACCCTTTTCCTGCTTTTTTATGCCCGCGGCCTGCTTGAAACACATAAAAATCCTTTTCTCGATACGCTGATCCGCTTTAGTATCATTGCAAGAATCCTAATCTATTTTGCGGGAACTCTTTTTAATCTGCCTGCATTATACAGCCCTTATATTGATAATCTCCTTCTCTTAAGTGCATTTGTAAGTTCCATTGTCAAACTAAAACAAGGATATAAACCCGCCAGGTATTTTCTCGTTGGTTTATCCGCATTGTATCTTGGCCTGATCGTTCATTCCCTCGAGAATATCGGGGTTATTCCTTACAATCTGGTTCCATTTTTCTCAATGTATAAGACCGGAATTGTTGAGATGATCTTCTTCTCTCTTGCACTGGCCGACAGGTTCAGAATCTTGAAAATTGAAAAGGACCTGGACCATAAGAAAACCATCCTGACCCTCAGGGAGAACAGTGAACTCAAAGACAGAATTATCCAACAGCTTAATGAGAATGAAAAGCTC
>CAZNFR010000179.1:0-3135 GCA_964572225.1 uncultured Bacteroidaceae bacterium | reverse complement strand
TGGAGTTCCACAAATTCCGGTCAATCCATTTACAAAACACACAAATGAAGTAATTAGCCTTGTCAACAAATATTTCCCGGATCATCCAGGGAATACTTCTGATTTTCACCTTGCCACCACACGCGAACAGGCTCTAAAGCAGGTATCTGCATTTTTAGAGGAACGCCTGCAGAATTTTGGACCCTATGAAGATGCTATTGACTCAGAGAGCGTCTTTTTATTTCATTCTTTTCTTTCACCTTATCTGAATGTAGGGCTGATCACACCGGGTGAGGTTCTTGATAAGGCTTTGAATCATGCAGGTAAAAAGGATCTCCATTTGCCAAGCCTGGAAGGATTTGCAAGGCAAATAACAGGATGGAGAGAATTCCTGAGAGGAATGTACATTCATTTTAATATGGAAAAGAATCTGCTTGGTCATAAACGAAAATTAACCACTCACTGGTATCAGGGTACCACAGGGATCCCTCCTCTTGATGACACCCTGAAAAAAGCTCAGCAATATGGATATGTCCATCACATTGAAAGACTAATGATTACAGGCAACCTCATGCTGCTCTCAGAATTGGATCCCAAAGAAGTATATCGCTGGTTCATGGAAATGTTTGTTGATTCTGCCGATTGGGTAATGGTACCCAATGTATATGGCATGAGTCAGTTCTCAGCCGGGGATATTTTCGCCACCAAGCCATACATTGCCGGTTCAAACTATATTCTCAAAATGAGTAATTATAAAAAAGGAGAATGGACGGAAATTGTCGATGGATTGTACTGGCGGTTTATCGACAGAAAAAGAGATTTAATTGCTGCCAATCCCAGAATGCGGATGATGGTCAGTGCATTCGACAGAATGAACAGTGAAAAGAAAAAGCATATTCTCAATAAAGCTGAGGAATTTATTCTCGCTAAAACAACTTTATGATATCTTTTTTTCGGGTAATCCCTTAAAATATTCCCTGAATTTTTTCGATCATTCCGAAGGAAAACCTGTATATTCACGACGAATTAATCAAACCAGCTATGTTCAGAAGCAAGTCCTGAAATGATATCTCAGAGTGTCTTTTGAACACGTACCAAACCATAACTACTAATTATTGTCATGAGTCAACTTAGCTTCAAAGAAAAAAGCGGTTATGCCCTTGGTGAAATTGCTTCCAACATCATCTGGCAGACCCTGATGTTTTTCCTACCCATTTTTTATACGGACACATTCGGACTTCCGGCAGCTGCTGTGGGAACCATGCTCATTGTGGTAAGAATATTTGACGGGATCAACGATCCTGTTATGGGAACCATAGCTGACCGGACCAACACCCGTTGGGGTAAATTCAGGCCTTACATACTTTGGATGGCAGTCCCTTATGGGATAGCCGGGCTTCTGATGTTCATGACCCCAAATTTTAACATGACCGGTAAACTGATCTGGGCCTATTCCACCTATATCTTTATGATGATCATTTATACCGGGATCATGATCCCTTTTAGCGCTCTCTCAGGTGTTATGACCTCAGATTACCTGGAAAGGATCCATCTTAATTCCTATCGTTTTATTGGAGCTTTTGTAGGCGGACTCTTCATACAGGGTCTGGCTCTTTTTATGGTGAGCAACCTGGGCGAAGACAATGAAAGTGTAGTAATGTGTGAACTTCAGGGGAATCAGCTCATAATCAATGAAGTAAATACAGGAACTGCCAAAATAACCGTAGGTTCCTCAGATCCCGAAAACGGCTACACCGAACAGGAATTTCTGTTTAAGGTTTTTCACGAAGGAGAAAACCCACCCTACTCCACCGGGGAACTAACCGGGATATCCCTCGAAGAAGGTTTTGGAAGAGAATCCTTCGACATTAGCGGACTATTCATCGACAAGGACGGACAGGATCTAAGTCTGAAAGCCGTGAGCAGTTCCAAAAAAGTCATTGACCCTTCCGTGGAAAACCGGAAACTGATACTGGAAGAAAAAGGCTTTGGGAACGCTGTTATTACCATCTCGGCTACGGATCCCACAAAAATGGTGGCTACCCAGGATGTGGTGGTGACCATAATTAAGGAAGGAAACAAGGTTCCCATTTTGAGCAATGATCCGGGAAATAAAGTATATACACTGGAAAAAGAAACCCCGACCGGGATCCGCGGAATATTCTATAACTATGATGAAGACACCCTGAACCTGAACAGAATTTTCACCGATCCCGACGGTGACGAATTATTTTTTACTTCCTCTTCGGAGAATCCGGCAGTTGCGAGCGCTACCGTCATAAACAACACTCTCTACATTAAACAAAAACAATTGGGTGAAACTCTGGTAACCCTGGGTGCCAACGATGGAAACGGGGGAATGGTCAGTCATGATTTCGTCGTAAGGATTGAGGACGACAGGAACCTTCCTCCAAAAATCACCGCAGGCATAAACGATAAATTTCTCGAGAGTGGATTTGGACAGGTAGAACTGAACCTGGGTGAATTTTTCAGGGATCTGGACGGAGATAAGCTGAGCTACTCCTTCAGGGTTAATAATGATGCCAAAGGGTACAAACGTACCATGACTATTTTCGGGATCATGTGCGTTTTCCTTTTTCTCATAAGCTTTAGCGCCACACGCGAAAGGGTTCAGCCTACCAGTAAAACACAATCGAAACTTCGCGAAGACCTGAGAGATCTCTCCAGAAACACTCCATGGATAATCCTTTTTATTGTCTCCCTGATAACCCTCATTTATGTTGCCGTGAGAAGTTCGGTGATCGCCTACTATTTCCGCTACTATGTGGGCGAACCCGGTCTTACGGCAGCCTTCCTGGTTTCAGGCTCCTTAACCATCATAATTGCACTGCCTTTCACCAAATGGCTTACCCAAAAGATGGATAAAAAACTGTTGTATGTCATTTGCATGCTGCTGGTAGGTGTTTCTATCTCATTTTATTACTTCACCAAACCCGACGATATCCCTACCCTTTTCCTCCTGCAGATCCTGCAGTCACTCGGATCGGCCCCGACCATGCCTCTTTTATGGTCCATGCTGGCCGACTCGGCCGATTATTCCGAATACAAAACCGGAAGAAAAGCCATGGGACTCACCTATTCCGCTTCTACCCTTGCCCAGAAAGTCGGATTTGGACTGGGTGGGGCCATCGCTCT
>CAZNFR010000178.1:0-3150 GCA_964572225.1 uncultured Bacteroidaceae bacterium | reverse complement strand
CGTAAAGGTTGGGAAGACTGGTTTACCGGACTTTTTCAAAGACTGGACGAGATGAAAGCCGAGACCTGGTCGGAAATAACTCATTATGAAGCCATTAAGCACGAGACTATGGGATATTCCGTGGTTGATTTTGATCAGATGTTTGTGGCCGGAGGGAAAAAAATGAAATTTGGCGTCATTGCCACCATCATCTGGAAAAAAGAAGGGGATACATGGAAAGAATCCCGCTACCACAGTTCTCTTAAGGGTGTGGAGGAATTAGCGTAGCAAGCCTTATTCTTTCAGGCAAAATGGTTTGATAAAACACAGCTGTTTTATTCACTTTTCCCAGTTGTGGATTAGTAATTGTTTATTAAAACTCTTTCTCCCCGAATTCACTTTTGATAAAGCGCGCTTTGTTTTCGGTCTGCCGGAAGGTATAACTAAGGTTGATCATGATGATATCCACTTCGTAGATATAGTTGGTGGTGGTATAGAATTCGCCCTCCCTCCAGGTGGTGATGCGCTGCTCATTGGTGTCCAACAGCCCCATATCCATATTCAGCCATTGAAGGTTAAGGGCAAGCCGGTTATCCAGAAAGGCTTTTTTCAGGGAAAGGGATGGAAGATAGAACCGGGAATCCTCGCCCTGTGCAGTTACCTGATCGGAGATATAGTTGAGGGTCCACAAAAGGTTTATATCCCAGGGAAGGTCGAATCCGGTATTTATATTAACGCTGAAAACAGTGCTTGAGGTGTTTACGGGCAGGCCGTCAAAACTTCCGTCGATCGAATACCGGTATAGGTTTCCTCCGGCATATATTTTCCACCATTGGAAAGGATTGAGCTCAGCACCGATCTCAATTCCTGCCGATTTACCTGTTCCCACATTCGAATAGATCCTGTTCAGGATGCTGTCGTTATAAATGGTGTTTACCCGGTTAACCAGGTTTTTCACATTCCGGAAATACAGGGTGGCGAAAACAGAGTTATCACCGAAATCCTTTACCACTCCTGCTTCCACCAGATCGATGAACTCCGGAAGCAGTCGGGGATCCCCCTGTTCCAGGGTTTCGGAGTGTTCCCTTTCGGGGAAGGGATTCATCTTGAAAGTGGTGGTTCTTTGAATTCGTTTGCTATAGGCTGCTTTGAGCCGAAGGTCCTCATTAATATTGTACTGCAGACTGGCTGATGGAAAGGGCCGGATAAAATCGTAGAGGTAGGTGGTGTCCAGTTCCCCTGCTTTGTCGGATAGCATGAGTTCCCTGTCCATATATTCCATTCTTACCCCGGCACTGAAGTCCCATTTATTGAGACTGCCCCCCAGCTGTGCATAACCGGAGTGGATGATGCGGATCAGCTCCACGGAGCTGGAAAATTCAGGGACCAGTTCCCATTCCCCCGTTTCGTTGTTTTTCCGGTCATAGACAAAATCGCCAATATGATCCAGGTTACGGTACTGGTAACCGAGCTCGAGGGTGCCGAATGAAATTGGCATGGAATAATCGGTCTGGAAACGGATTCCGTAAAGCGGATTATCGTTGGTATTGTATTCATCCTGGTAGACAAAATCCAGATCGGGCCAGCCCAGATTCCGGTTGGTGGTGGGTCCTCCCAGAAGGGTGTATTCATAGAGAAAAGAGGTGCTCAATCTGGAGTTATTCCGAAAACTGTGTTCATAATCAAGGCTTCCCAGTACAAAGTCTCCTTTCCGTATCCTCAGGTTTTCGTTGAAATACTGTAAAGTATAAAGTCTTTCTCCTTCATAAATGGCATGGTTGTCGTAATAAAGGATATCGGCCGTCCTGTCCTTGCTCCTTTCCCCGGCATAGAAGCCGAAGCTGAACCGGTTTCGTTCATCCAGGGTATAATCGACGGTGAACCGGCCGGAAAAGCTTTCCTCATCAAAACTTCTCTCCCCGTCTGAAGGGAAGCGGGTTAGGGTGTCGTTGATTATGGTATACACATCCCCGATACGCAGTCCGGTAATGTCGTTACGCAGGTAGGCAGCACCTGCAGAGATATTCCATTTTTCCTTGCGGTAATTCAGGGTGAAATCGGCTCCGTATTTGGGAGCTTTGCCCGGATTGTCATAATCTTCTATGCTGGGCAGTCCGTATTTTGTGTTTACCTGCACAAACCATCCGTCGGCCCCGTTTTTTTGCTGGGTAACGATATTGATAATCCCCGCCTTGCCTTCCGGGTCGTATTTGGCTGAAGGGGCGGTAATAAGTTCCACGCTTTCGATCGCATTGGCGGGAAGCTGATCCAGAAAGAGCATGGGATCGGTTTGAACCGGCTTACCATCGATAAGCAGAACAAATCCTGAGGAGCCCCGGGAGGTTATCACCCCCCTGGAATCCACACTCACGGCCGGCAGATTGCGGAGAATGTCGGTGGCCGACCCCCCTTCACTGCTTCGAAAGCGATCGGCCAGGTAAACCTGCCGATCTGCTTTGTGCACAGTGGTGGCCCTTTCCCGGCTGATAACGATCTCGTCGAGGAGGGTCTGACCCGGAACCAGAGGGATGGTACCCAGTCTGATTGTTTTATTTCCGGACACGAGGATGCTGTCGATGATCTTATTCTCATACCCCAGAAACCGGATCATAAGGTAATATTCACCTTCTCTGATGGATTTCAGGAGGAACTCCCCCTGATTATCCGAGAGGACCCCTTCAACGAGGGTACTGTCGGCCGAGGTGTAAATAGCAACGGTGGCAAACTCAATTTGGGTCTGCTCATTCGCTTCAATCAGCTTGCCGGAAATGTCTGCCTGTGAAAAGATGCAAACCGGGATAAGAAGAAACAGGATTGTAAGGCTCCGCCGTAACATCAGGGATTAATTTGGTGAGGCAAAGCTACAAAATCCTGTTCTTTATCCCATCATCGTTAACATTCATTTAACCGGAAAAATCCTAATGGCCGACTAATTGCAGGGGTCGTTCGTGCCTCCGGGAGTGCCTTTATCTCCGGTGTTGTAATCGCTTTGCGACAAACACCAGAAACTTCCCGTGCCGGCATCCGTGGCATTAAAGTTCAGAGGATTTAAACTTATCGATGCTCCAGTGCCCTCCGGAAAACCTGCAGATCCATAATCCAGGCTGAAGAGTAGCGCTCCGGGTCCGTCAGCGGTATCCGGACTCAGAATGGAAAGGATACCTCCGGCAT
>CAZNFR010000177.1:0-3225 GCA_964572225.1 uncultured Bacteroidaceae bacterium | reverse complement strand
GAATCTGAGATTCCTCTGCTTTTCGGGGTTGATCATATTCATGGTGCAAATTACGTGAATGAAGGGACTTTCTTTCCACACAATCTTACCTTATCCTGCAGTTTTGACACCTCGCTGATTTCTGAAGTTGCCAGGGTTACTGCCCGGGAAACCGCCAATCTTGGATTACTCTGGAATTTTGCGCCCGTCCTTGATCTGGGCAGAAACGCGTATTGGCCCAGACTCTACGAAACATATGGGGAAGACCCTTACCTGGTATCCCGCCTGGGATCTGCATACATCTCTTCCTATCAGTCTTTTGAAAATTTTTCCGGGCATTTTTCGGCAGCCTGTGCCAAGCATTTTATAGGCTACTCCGATCCTAAATCGGGTTTTGACCGGTCGCCGGCCGAGATTCCGGATCAGGTTCTTTATGAGCTTTTCCTCCCATCCTTTAAGGAGGCAGTAGATGCCGGTGTGAAAACCGTGATGCTCAATTCGGGAGAGGTCAACGGCGTACCGGTACATATTTCTGAACGTCTGGTAAGCGGATTGCTGAGAGATAAGCTCGGATTTGACGGGGTTGTGGTTACCGACATAAAAGATATACTGAAGCTCACAGAAATGCATAAGGCTTTCGGCACGATCGAGGAGGCTGTGGTAGCGGCGGTGAATGCCGGGATAGATATAAGCATGTCCTGCAATGATACCGAGTTCTTCAGCATTGTGTTGGCGAAGGTAAGGGAAGGGGTGATTCCCGAAGAAAGGATAGATGAGTCGGTACGAAGGATACTGAAGTTGAAATCGGATCTGGGTCTTCTGAATGATCCTTATCCCGGTTATGCTTCTGAAGAAGAAATCCTGACCGGGGATCCTGATCACATGAAGCTTGCCCTCAGCGCGGCCCAAAAATCCATGGTGCTATTGAAGAACGAGAAGAAGATTCTGCCTTTAAGCTCTGATACTAAAATCCTGGTAGCCGGAATTGCAGCCAATTCCCGCAGGATGCTCAACGGAGCATGGACCCTGGAATGGCTGGGTGCAGAGGAAGAGAGGCAGCCCCGGGAGATGAAAGTCCTTCACGAGGCATTGCTAGACAGGTATGGTGCCTCACAGATCCAAATTGCTTGTGATGCAGATTACGCAAATTGCGGTACGGAATTTATGCAAAAAGCGTATTCATCGGATGTGATCCTGCTCACTCTGGGAGAAATGCCGTATAGTGAGTTTAAGGGGAATATTCCGGATCTGAATCTGGATTCACGGTGCAAGGAGATGGCCGAACTGGCATTGAGCACCGGGAAACCTGTAATTCTGGTATTGGTTTCGGGGAGACCCAGATTATTGAACTCCTATGCTGAAAGGTCCAATGCGATACTTTTCGCCGGTTACCCGGGAATAATGGGTGCCGAGGCCATAGTTAACCTTATCACCGGGGAGACGAATCCGTCCGGGAAGTTAAGTTTTACCTATCCCTCCGATCCGGGTAATCTGGCCAATTATTACCGGAAAACCACGCAGGATTATCAGCCTTTATATTCTTTTGGTTTCGGATTATCCTATACAAGTTTCGAGTATTCGGGATTGAATCTCAGCAATACCATAATCGGTCCGGAGGATAAGCTGGAGATTGAGTTCAGCATTAAAAACACGGGTGAAAGTTCGGGTGATGAGATTGTACTGGTCTATCTCAGTGACCGTTATGGCAGAATTACACGACCGGTAAGGAAGCTTGTCCGGTTCAACCGGATTCACCTTGAACCCGGCGAAGAGCGGAGGATTAAGTTTATTCTGCATCCCGAAACCGATTTTTCTTACCCTGACCGGGATGGGAAACAGATCCTTGAACCCGGGGAGTTTGTAGTGAGGGTGGAGGACCTTTCAGCCTCTGTGCTACTAAAGAAAACCGAATAATTTCCTATATTGCTTTCCTGATAGGTTTACAGTAAAGTATTAATTGAAAATTTGCAGGCATGAGTACAAAGATCAGGATTGCATGGGGTATGGTGATGGTTGGTTTTTTATGGCTAACGGCCGACCAGCAGCCGGGAGATGAGAAACAGCGGTATCTTTCCTTTTTACAAAGTGAGCAGCAGGCCTTGTCAGGGATTCAGGAAGCTGCCGACAGCACTGTGAGGTTTACGGGTGTTCAGTATGCGGCACTTCAGAATTTTTATATGACGGTCGATCCGGAATTGTTGAGGGTGCCCCTGGAAAGGCTGCAGCCGGCGAGAATGGAGACGGAGAGGCGGTTACGGGGGCAAAGTCTTAAATCGGCCGGGCTACCGCCGATGATATGGGAGGAGCTGGACTCGGATATGGGTGGCAGGTCGAGGGCGGTGATGTGGGATCCCAACGATGAGGATGTCCTGAAAGTCTGGGCCGCCGGGGTAACCGGAGGGATATGGTACCGGGAGAATATCTTTGATCCTCAGTCGAGATGGCAGATCGTGGATGATTTTATGGAGGGACTGGCGGTGAGTTGTCTTACCTACGATCCGGTGAATACTCAGACTTTTTATGCCGGGACGGGGGAAGGACAGACGGCAAGGATCATTTACCGGGAGTCGACCGGAAGGGGCTTCGGGATCCTGAAGTCGACCGATGGAGGGGCGAACTGGGCGGTGCTTGAAGCGACCCGCGACTTTGCCTATGTTACGGATATTGTGGTGAGAGAAGAGGGAGGTAAGGGAGTCATTTATGCGGCGGTAAGCTCGGGGAAATACCAGGGGATTGATATAAAAAGTATGCCTTCCGACGGGGTTTACCGTTCGGTCGACGGCGGACAGACCTGGGCGCAGGTGTTGCCCAATATCCCGGGAAAGGATTACAGCTATGCTCCATCGGACCTGGAGATCTCTGCCGGAGGTAGAATTTTTGCCGGGACCGGAATCAGTCTGGATGGCACGGGAGGAGGAAATATTCTTTACAGTGATGACGGGGTAAACTGGACTCTGTTTGATGATTATGTGGATATTATTGAAAACGAACCGGTTTTTAATTATCCCGGAAGGGTAGTTTTGGCTGCATCACCGGTGGAGCCCAGCCGTATTTACGCTGTTCTGACTGCCGCAGGGGGAGATTTTTATTCGTTTAAGAGTCCGTATGGACGATATATTCTTAAGTCGGTGGATGCGGGAGTGTCATGGACTCAGATCGGTATGCCACAGACAGGCGGAAATTGGGCTTATATAGGCTGGCATGCCCTGGCCCTGGAGGTAAATCCTGCCAGTCCGGACCAGATTC
>CAZNFR010000176.1:0-3229 GCA_964572225.1 uncultured Bacteroidaceae bacterium | reverse complement strand
TTGGAAACCGGAATGGTAAAATAAAAGGAGGAGCCCTGTCCTTCCCTGGACCTGAATCCCACCTTCCCCCCCAAAAGCTCTACCAGTCCGCGTGTAATGCTGAGTCCCAGTCCCGCACCCTTCGAAACCGATTCATCGTGAGCCTGGGTAAATCTTTCAAAAACCGACCTTTTTCTGTCCTCCGGAATCCCAATCCCGGTGTCGGTGACGGTAATCTTCACATGTTGTTTTTTACCGTATTTAACCCCTGAAACTTCCAGGCTTATGTTTCCCTCCCGGGTAAATTTTATTGCGTTAACCATCAGATTGTCAATAATCTGCCTGAACCGGGTCTTGTCCGTAAACAAATAATCCGGCAAAGATTTGTCCTTGCTTTGCATGGAAAGCTTAACTTTTTTACCGGAAAGCTGCAGGGTTTCTTTATAGCGTGAATAAATCTCCTGCAATTCATTTTTCAGGTGGAACCAGGATTTTTCAACGTTTAGCTGATTGGATTCAATCTTTGAAATATCTATGATATCGTTAATCAGGCTCAATAGTTGCTCACTGGAGCTTGAAATCAATTTCGAAAATTTCTTTCTCTTTTCCTCGCTTATCCTGTCACGAGAGAGAAACTCGGAAAAACCCACGATGCTGTTCATGGGAGTACGGATCTCGTGCGACATATTGGACAGGAATGAGGATTTCAGTCTGTCACTCTCCTCTGCCCTTTCTTTTTGCATTTGCAACTCATCCAGGTTCAGGGAGTTTCTGAGTGCAATGGCTGCCAGTTCCCCAAAGGCACTTACAATATATTTTTCCTCCCGGGTATAATCTTCATTTTTATTGGCCAAACAGAAGGTACCCATTAAATCATTATCCAGAACCAGAGGAACAAAGATTGCTTTGGTAATTTCAGGATGATCATCCGGAAGCCCCTGCATGAATTCAAATCCTTTCACTTCATTATAAATGACGGCTTCGCCGGGTTTTTCTGCTTTCCCGAAGACCTGGTGAAGCGGGATTTCAAATGCATGTTTAACTTTTCGGAACTTATTATTCTCAAACAAGAACAGGACCTCCTGCTTCTGATTTTGCTTGTTCAGGAGCGAAATAAAGCCTGAGGCAGATGAAGTTAATTTGGCCACATAGCGGAATAATTTCCGCGAGGTTGATTCAAAACTTCGTGACTCCAGTACTTCCCTGGCTCCACCTAAGAGCATGGATACCTGGGTGTTTCGATTTTGTGAATGTTCCAAAAGTGCCTTGGCCTCTTCTTCGGATTTTGCCAGGTTTTGCCTTGCCCTTTCCAGATTCTTATTTATGCGGGAAGATTCTTCGAGGTTTGCCGTAAGCTCCTCATTTAGAGTAGCCAGTTCTTCATACTGGGCCGTGATCTTATTCTTAGTTTCCACCAGATCCCTTTCATAACTCTTTAGTTCAGTGAGATCTACCATGGAAATTACGTTTATATCACGCAGGGATACAAACTGAAACTCGACCTCCTTGACAGATTTGTTTTTACAGGTGATCCTCCAGATCTGTTTTTCCGTTTGCCCTGATTCTTCCATTGCATTTTCAGCCTCGGGATTCCAGGCATTCTGGACCTGAAGCCTGTACTTTTCATCCGGATAAACTTTGGTCCACCAGTCTTCGGCTGTACGTATATCATCCAGGGTATAACCGTATAATTCCGTAAACTTTTTATTGAAGGAGAGAATATCCTGGTTTCTGTCTGTCAAAACCATGGGGACAGGATTCTCCTCGACGATTAATCGAAAACGCTCCTCGCTTTCCTGCAATTCCCTTTCCCTTCGCAATTCTTCTGTAATATCATGGATTACTCCAAAAACACGGTTATTTTCTTTACTGTAATGTGCAATCGAGTGTATATCCCTGTATTCCCCGTCACTGGGTTTTTTGATTCTGAAAACCTCGTTGTAGGACTTTCCCTTTTTGATCAGATCTTCCAAAGCCTTGTCCAGGGCCGGACGGTAATGTTGAAGAGGGATTTTTTGTGCTTCAGGAATGGTAAACTTTCCGGAGGTCAGTCCGTAAATTGCTTGAGCATTTTGGGAAGCCTCAACCAGGCCGGTACTCATGTCAAACTCCCAATGACCAAATTCGGCGATTTTTTCTGCTCTTTCCAGCCTTTCCCTTTCAATTTTCAGGCGGCTCTCATTTTGGATTTTTTCCGTGACATCGTAGGAAATAACCACGATCCGTCTACTGCCTTCGAGATCATCGTAAACGGTGGCGTGGCATTCAAAATACCGATAGAATCCATTTTTATGCCTGAATCGCCAGATATCCACCGAACTTTTCCCGGTCTTAATTAACTCAGCAAGTCGCGGTACCGAAGCTTTGCTATCCTCCGGATGAATCAGTTCTCCCGCATTTTTTCCAAGAAGCTCTTCGGTCTCGTAACCAAGGATGGGTTTATATTCCTTGTTAACAAACTGGAAAATCCCTTCCATATCAATCTCACAGATCAGTCCGCTTAGATTATCGATAAGCTGTTTATACTTTAACCTGCTTTCCTTAAGCTCATTCAGAATTTTATGTTCCTTACTGGTGTCCTGGAAAATATTAATGATCTGGCCCCTGGGAATCTTGTAAACAATGTTTTCCAGCCACTGAATAATTCTGGAATCCTGGTAGACCTTGATAGGCATTTTTTCCGGAAGCCCCGTATCCCAGACTCTTTTAAAAACTTCGGGAAGACCGTAACTATCCATTTCAGGCAGAAATTGCCTTAATTCCTTACCCAGGTATTTCTCCTTCTCAATCCTGAGAATTTCTATCCCTGCCGAATTTATGTCGTTTAAGTAAAACTCCTTCCCATCCTCCCTAACTTCATAAATGATCACACCGGAACTCATGTTTTCAAATAACTCCCTGAATTTGAGCTCATTCTTCTTCATGAGTTCCTGAGATTCCTTCTGACTGGTAATATCCCTGAGGAATCCGATGATACCAATTACCCGGTTGTTTCTGTCTTTTAGAGGAGATTCCTCAATCTGCGCCCAGAACCTTTGGCCATCCTTTTTTATAAGTTCCAGGATGTAGGGCTTTTGCTTCCTCCCGGTTTTCAGGGCTTTTTCCGTAAGTTCAATTCCTTTCCGGTTAACCTTATTTTCGCTTACCAGTCTATGCCAGTTGATCTTCATTTCCGACTGGGAATACCCGAAGAAATCCTTACAATTCGGACTTACATACTGGAGAATATTGTCCCTGTCGTGAATATAAT
>CAZNFR010000175.1:2543-3288 GCA_964572225.1 uncultured Bacteroidaceae bacterium | reverse complement strand
GTCCATTTGTATTAATGGATACCGGCAGGGGGTTTGACTGAAAAGATATTTTGCTGATGGTTTCTTCCCAGATTGACCCACCGGACTCATCCAGGATTTTAACCACTACACCGACCCCTTCCCTGAGTTCCTTTTGAGCTTCTTCACTCAGTTCTTCCAACGGCAATTTAATCTGAGCCATCAGTGTGTAGGGATTCAGTTCCATAGTTTTTGAAAACTCACCCGAAGAGGCATTTACCGTGACTTCGATGCTTTTCGGTGAATATCCTTTCTTTTGAATTTCCCTTACACTGGCCACGATACCAATATCCCCCTGGTAGGTGGGAAGCTCCTCTTCGGATATTCCATCCACCACTTCAATTTCATCATCGCAATCTCCGATACAGGGTGTATCCGGAACAATTTCTTCCTTAGTGCAGCTGGTAGAGCCAATAATCATAAAAAAGAGAATCGTTCCCGCAATGCCAATATTCTTTTTTGTTTTCATCTTATTAATTTTGTGATTTAACTTTGTTTTCGCTTCGTCAAATTCATGACGCCACAAACCTAAACTATTTGCTTTCTGATTGAAAAAAATGAGGGGGGACAATTGGTATACCCGGTGGAATTAATTTTGTAAAAAGCTGGTTTTATGAGGATTATGCTAAAGCCTTAAAATTGCTTGTTCGAGGGAATCCTGGATTGAAAGATTCATTTTCTTCCTTAACCGCTGCCGGGCCTTTTTGATACCCTGAACGGAAACATT
>CAZNFR010000175.1:0-2533 GCA_964572225.1 uncultured Bacteroidaceae bacterium | reverse complement strand
TCAAAATACTGGCGATCTCCTTGGAGGAGAGGTTCATCCTTAAAAGTGCCATCAGGCGCAATTCGTTTGGGGTAAGCCCGGGACACTTTTTGGCTGCATTGGCATGAAAATCTTTATGAACCTCCTCAAAGTAACGGGTAAAATTATTCCAATATCTGTCGTCCTGTAAATTAATATTTATTGAGGTAATCAGTTGCTGATATCCATTTGTTGAGGTCTCGGTTGAATTAAGTTGCAGGGCTTTTTCTTTCAGGTTTTCAAGTGTCTCATTTTTTCTGGCCAGGTGCAATGCCTTGGTAGTGAGCTCTTTCTTTTTGAAATCCAATTCAGCAGCTACTTTTTCCTGTTCCAGCCTGTTCCGCTTCATTTTCTGGCGTATGCCATAAAAACCCAAACCAATGACCAGGATAGAAAGGCCCAGTCCGGATCCCAACAATCCTTTTTGCAAACTACTCACTTTCTCCCGTTCTTCCAGGAGGGCGATGGCCGTTTCCTGTTGGGCAATTTGCTGTTCCTTTTTTTCGGTATCAAAGATGGCACGCATTTCCTCTATTTGCTGCGATTTGTTATCGTCAAAAATTGAATCCTTGTAGAGGGTATACCTTTCATAGTCCCGGTAAGCGCTTTCAAAATCGTTCAATTGAACATTTGCCTTTGTCCTGTTTTGATAGCTAAGCATAATGCGCTCTTTTACACTTTCCTTTTTTGCATACACCAGTGCTGTATCCAGATATGCTATTGCTTCAAGGGGCTTGCCTGAATTTACGAGGGCAGAGCCCATCCCCAGATATCCAAGGGAGGACATGCTTTTTATACCCAATTCTTTATCCAGTTCCAGGTAGGCGTTCAATTTTACCAAGGCTTTCTCATACTCCTGGCGCTTCTCCAAGCTTCTGCTGTGGTTTATAAGAACCAGTTTCTGTTCGTAGGGGTCCTCTTGTTTTCTGGCGATGGCATAGGCTCTGTTATAGGCACTGTCGGCATTTTCAAAGTCATTCATATAATCGTAGGTAATACCGAGCGTATTGAGAACCCGTCCAACCAGGGTTTGTGCATTGTGAGCTTTATAAATATCCAGGGCTTTCCTGCAATATTCGATGGCCTGTTCCCCGTTTTGCAATTCGCATTCAATGATCCCTAAAAACCGGTATGCTTCTGCAATCTCAAGATCCGTGCCCCTGTTTTCCAAAATTTTCAGGGATTTGAGGTTCTTATCCAGTGCAATTTGATAGTTGCCTTTTGACATATGACCGGAGGCCTGGGAGAGGTAGGCCCTTCCAAGCATAACCGAATCATTGATGCTTTTATAAAATTCAATGTCAGACTCCAGCATTTCCAGCTTCCTGTCAATCCCTCCTGTCTCAAAGTCGGCCATGTTGGTCAGGCTATACCTCACCCTCGCCTGTCCTTTCAGCCATCCTATGTTTTCGTGGATCTCCAGGGCTTTCTTCAAAAAACTTACGGCAGTGTCTCTCTTTCCTGTCCGTTTGAAATGGTCGGCATAATTCTGATAACTGATCCCTGTCCCTTTATCGTATTTGAGTTTTGTAGCAAGTTCATACTGTGCATCTATATACTCTCTGGATTTAACCGGATCGTTATACATATAAAACTCATAGAGTCTGCTGAGATGAAGAACTTTAGTCGTATCGTCGGGCAGTGATTCATAAACCCTTAACAAGCTGTCCGGTTTATCCTCCTGACCCCGGGCAGATAAAGAAATACAAAGGAAAAGAAGTCCTAAGGAAGCTCCTGTTTTTAGAATCATACTCTGAAATTACGATCTATTCCGAGATGTTTAGGGCGCAAGGAACTTTTTTAGGATTTTTTTAACGTAATGCAAGGGCTGCACGATAATTGTGTTTTTCCTCTGAAATAATTTCTTGGTATGATTTACCTTTCCGCAGATGGGTCTACTTAACCCCAACCATAATGCTTGTCAGAAGCTGGATAACTGCACCCTTTGCCCATAAGCGTTCAATCTTTCTCGGTGTTATTAAATTCAATTATATGCTATGGGTACCTTGCGTTTCTTTGAAATTTCACTGATAACAAGTTGGTATACATTTTGAAAAAACATCTGTTAGAGTTCCCAATACAGATTTTTAGATAAATAAGTACCAAAATTCGTGTCCCATGAAAAGAGCAATATTTTTTTCCCTTATGATCCTCTTCCGGGAATGACTTTCTGTCAACTAATTAATGAACCTGAGATAAAATTGGATAGTGACACAGTTCAGGAGGACTATCTAAGCATTGTATTTACAGGTTTTTTTATAAACACACAAAAGGCATACATTTCAATTAATGGCGAGAAGTTTGAAACCCTGACCCTATCGAGCAAAGGGTATTATAATTATAATGAGGCCATTAAAATCATGAAAGAGTATAACAGGCAAGGCTGGATATTAAGAAACTCTAACATTTCTGAATTTTTTCATACATTGATATCCATAATTAAATGATTATTTATCATGGAGAAAAGAAGAGATTTCCTGAAGAAGTTAGCTGCTTCAACAGCGGCCTTAACACT
>CAZNFR010000174.1:0-3438 GCA_964572225.1 uncultured Bacteroidaceae bacterium | reverse complement strand
ATCTCTGGAAGCAGCGAAGAGAGCAAATGCTCTCAGACAAAACAGACCTCACCGAGTGGATTCTCCAGGAGATCCAGACTATGGATGGGTTCATTAATAAATATTAAAATACAAAGCACTATTTTTTTTACCTTTATTCACTAAATACAATTGATGATTAATGTATTATCATGAGAATAGAAAGTATTACCATAGAAAACTACAAGGTCTTCAAGAAAACAACCGTGAGTGATTTACCGAAAATGGCGGTTTTATTGGGGACCAACGGATCCGGGAAAAGTACTTTTTTTGATGTTTTTGGTTTTTTAAGCGATTCATTGCAGAATAATGTTACCATTGCCCTGAATAAAAGGGGTGGTTTTCAGGAAGTTATATCCAGGGGTTGCAACATTAATAAAGACCTTATTAAGTTTGAGATCAAGTTTAGGAATCAATCTGATTCAACCGAGAAAACCCCCAGAGTAACTTATTCACTGGAAATTGGATTCGAAAAGGGCAAAGCATTTATAAACAGGGAAATCCTAAAATACAGAAGGGGACAAAGAACAGGTGCACCCCGGCATTTTCTTGACTTCAGCAGGGGTGAAGGAAATGCTATTACCAATGAAGAGGAATATGGAAATGAAGGTGTAGAGGCAAAAAGAGTGAGCCAAAAAGTTACAAGTCCGGATATCCTTGCCATAAAAGGTTTGGGGCAATTTGAGCAATTCAGGGCGATAAGCTCTTTCAGAACCCTTTTGGAGAAGTGGTATGTATCAAATTTCAAAATTGAATACGGGAGAAATATATCTGACACCGGAATATCAGGTCATTTATCCGTAAGCGGCGATAATCTGGCTCAGGTCACGAAATATATGTATGATTATCACCGGGATGTATTTGATAAGATCCTGCGAAAATTACCACAGAGAATACCCGGAATAAATCAGGTCGAGGCGAAAGATACTGAAGATGGAAGAATTATCCTGAAATTCCAGGACAAGAACTTCGAAGATCCGTTTGTAGCAAGATATGTTTCTGACGGTACGATAAAAATGTTTGCCTACATGATTCTTCTCCATGATCCGGAACCGCATCCCCTGCTTTGCATTGAGGAACCGGAGAATTTTCTGCATCCCGACCTGCTATTGCAGTTGTGTGAAGAAATTCGGGAGTATTCGGACCGTGGTGGACAGGTATTTGTATCCACACATTCACCGGATTTTGTAAACGGTCTTCAGTTAGAAGAGCTGTTTTTCCTTGTTAAAGACAACGGGTTCAGCAATATAAAAGCGGGAAAAGATGACAGCCAGGTAAAAGAACTGGCAAAGGATAATCAGTTGGGTTGGCTTTGGCGCAATCATTACATCAAAGGAGCTAACCTATGACAACACTTCATATCTTTACGGAAGAACCCTCCGCAAAGAAGGTATTTGACCATATTTTGCCCAGATTATTACCCGAAAATGCAAGCTATAGGGTCTATCCTCACCAGGGCAAACAGGATTTGGAAAAAGCGCTTAATAATACGGTTCCTTCCATAAGCAAAATACCGGGATCAAAAATCATGATTACCCGGGATCAGGATAGTATTGATTGCCTGGAGGTTAAACGATCACTGGAAGAAATAACAGAAATAAATTGTTCTTGTGAGTATAAAATCAGAATTGCCTGCAGGCAACTTGAAAATTGGTTTTTGGGAGATTTGGAGGCTATCAGGCAAACGTATCCACGGTTCAGGCCTGATAGTTACCAAAATAAAGCCGATTTCAGAGATGTGGACAAAATCAGCTCTCCGGATAAATTTCTTTTAAAAATCATCCCGGAATTAAGAAAAAGATCAACACTCCCTAAAATTATTGTTGCTGAATCCATAGCTCCCCATCTAAATTTAGATAAAAACAAATCAAAGAGTTTTAACCATACACTTAAGGCAATAAAGAACTTATTTGAGAATGACTGATGGTTCACTTCCCATTAATCCCAAATTTCCCCCATTCCCTTAATCCACCTCAATCCCTTTCTTCCACTCCCTCTACTTTGTTTTATCTATACTCTTGCGCAGGTAAGGATTGCGAATTGAGGATTCTGTGAGTAAATCCACTTTACGCTAAAAAAAAAGTAACGAGTTTGCTCAACCATTACAGGTTTTATTAAAACCAAAAAAACTTAATATAAAAACCCAAAAAGCCAGAGTGGAATTATGTTACCGTGAGGGTATTCTATATTATCTGCTGCGATATATGCTTTGTGAATTCCGGCGATTTGTTTTTGGTTCTTATTTTTTCCCCCGATTTCAAAGATGTATTCTCCATCTACTATAAAATCACCCGGACTGGTGTATTGGACATTATGCTTTACATGTAGTTGATTAAAAAAGAAAGTCTCCCTCATGGTTCCGGTATTTGCATTCTCTTTCGAAAAAGTTGTAGAAAGATTCGTATTATTCAGGAAAATCTTTTCGGGTTTATTCAGCCTGCTGCTTCCTTTGATTCCTGATTCAAGCAGCAACACCATATCGGCCCTTTCCAACAGGTAAAGATATCGAACCAAAGTTTCCCGGCTTATGCCAATCTGCTTGCTTAGCTTCAAAATATTTGGCTTAAACGGTACCATCTCTGAAATAATGGACAGCAGTTTTTTCAGATGATGAACTGCAAGAAAGTCAATATTAGCCACAGAAGGTAAATCGGATTCCAGAACCTGATTAACAATTTGCTTTATGCGGGAAGAATAATCCTGGATGCCTTCGGAAAAGAAGGGATAATATCCCCATTGTATATACTCTTCAAATAGTTTAACGGGCTTAATCTCCTGAAGAATACCCTGAGCCGGATCCGAGGGATTTTCCAGCAATTCCTCCAGGGTGAGCACAGGAAAGACCTTATTATATTTCAATTCAATAAATTCCCGAAAGGATAATCCATTCATTTTGTAGAGAATTGCACGTCGACTAAGGTCCGCTTTCCCCTTATAAATATCCAGGGCCGACGAACCGGTAACCACCATTTTAAGTTCCGGATAGTAATCATAACTACTCTTAATTTCCTGAGACCAGTTCTTATATTTATGAACCTCATCTAAAAAAAGGTATCGCCCTCCTCTTTTTACAAAATCCCCTGCAAAATCCACAAGATTGTTTTTGGAAAAATACAGATCATCCAGGCTAACATAAAGAAATTCATCAGGTTTAGCCATAAGATTCTCCTTGATGTATTGTAAAATTAAGGTTGTTTTACCCACTCCACGGGCACCGACAATAATGATTAACCGGTTTTGCCAGTTAATCGCACCCCGGCTGTATCGCTTAAACTTAACATCAACAGAGCTCACCAATGATGTGGAAACCTGAAATAAATCTCCCATATTGCGAAATGCTTTTTACAAAAATAACACTTTTTGTCATATCCACCTGACAAATTTTAGATTTTTTGCCAATCCCATATGGCAAATAATGTG
>CAZNFR010000173.1:0-3449 GCA_964572225.1 uncultured Bacteroidaceae bacterium | reverse complement strand
ATAGTCGGTGTCATTGGGGATGCTAAAGACTCCCTCCAGGCCGAGCACAAGATCATTCAGATCGAGTTCATTCTCCCGGATCTCGAATTTTCTGTTTTCCATATCGGCAAACAGGAGGGCTTTGAAATCAAGGCCAGCATCGTTCAGATACTTCACTCCACCGGTCTCCAGGGTTAGCGCCTGAATGGAAGTGGCCAGATCCAGGTCGGTGAAGCTTTCAGAAAAATTCCCGGACAAGCTGAAATCCATATTCCGGATATCAGCAAACATTCCCCCTTTCAGATCATAATAGCTTATCTGAGCCTTGTTTATCAGGAACTCCCGCAGATTTATTTTCATGTCTGCCGAAGTGGTATCGGCAGGCTCCTCTTCTTCCTCTACCTCCTCTGAGGGGTAGGCTATATCCCAGTTTACACTGCCGTCTTCCAGGGCGATTGCCCGCACAACCGGTCGGTCAAGAATGATGGATTTAATGCTGATCTCCCCGGAAATGGCGGAAAGTAGATCCACCTTAACCGAAAAATTATCGAATGCTACAAGGGTGTCTCCTTCGAAGGCATCAATACCCAACACCGTCATATCATCCAGGGAAACTTTCAGGTCCGGAAATCCCCGGAGAAGGGAGACCTTAAAATCGGACCAGTCGACCGTGGCTTTCACATTCTTGTTGATCTCGGTTTTGGCCAGTTCCATCAACTGGGATTTAAACACGAGGGGAATGGCAAGCACCGTCACGAAAAGGACGAGCAGTATACTAAGGAATACTTTTAAAAAGCGCTTCATAGATCCTGGGTTTTTTATTTGGTTAAAGTTATGAAATTTTAAAAAGCGTGAATGGATAAAGGATTCTTTAAAAACCCTTTACGAACGAAAAACCAAATCGTTCATTAATAATAAACAGTTTTGTCCGCAAAAAGTAAATCCGGGTTTATAAAACTCTTCAGTTCCGAGCTTAAATAAAAACCATTTCTACCCATATCTTAAAATTTATCAATTGTATATCTATTTGATAAACTGAATTATATAATTAGTTAATGCCGTTATTAATAACGGCATTAATAACGGCATTAATAACGTTATTTTTTCCCACCCCTCCATACCCCTCCATACCCCTTAATCCCCCTATCCTTACCCATTCTAAATAAACACAAGCCCATCCCGGCTCTTATCCAAAATCCCGTGTTTTATTCTATTTTTGGGGCTGAGATAAAAAAGTCATGAGCAAAACCAAAACTGAAAACTCAGGAAAAGATTACCACAGGGGCTTCCTGGTTGCCCTGGCCATCCTGATCGGAGGTACCATTCTTGAATTAGCCACAAGGGAAAAGGGGTTGGCTCTTCCCTCCTGGCCCATGAATGTTTATGCAGGCATCAGTTTTGCCGTCATACTTATTTTCATCCAGGTTTATTATAAGGAGGATAAGATCGTGAAGTGGTTATCGAGGATTCCCGCCTCCATCAGCTCCATTGTATTATTTTCGGTGCTGACGCTAATTCTCGGTCTTACCCGCCAGAATAATCCCGATGCGCCTGAATGGCTTAAAGCAACGGGCTTCAGTAACGTACAGAGATCGTATACCTTCCTTTTCTCGGGAATATATCTGCTTACCACCCTCGGACTGGTTACCATCCGAAGAGTGAAAAGGCTTACCTACAGGAATGCCGGATTCCTTCTCAACCACCTCGGATTGTGGATCATTGTATTTTCAGGAAGTCTGGGCGCCGGCGATTTAAAAAGGATCAACATTTTTGTAAACGAGGGCGAAGAGGTGTGGTACGGTTTCACCGATAATCAGCAACCCTTCGAATTGCCTTTCAGGCTTCAGTTGGAAGATTTTGATATTGAATTTTTTCCTCCCAAGCTGGCCCTGGTTGAGACCGGCACCATGAAATTTCCTGAGAACCTGGAAAATAATCTGCCCATGATGGAGGAGGGACTGGAAGTTCAGATTGGTCCCTGGGAGATCCGGGTTGAGGATCTTCTTGAATCTGCCGTTCGTAATGATCAGGGTAGGTATGTTGCTTCCAGCGATACTTCGGCTTTTCCCGTAGCACGTGTGTTGGTGAGGAATACCGTAAATAACAACGAATTAAGCGGGTATATCAGCTCAGGGAGCATTATGCGCCGACCTTTTTTTCTTGAATTGGACGACCAGTATACCCTGGCAATGACCCAGCCTGAGCCCAGGGAATACAGTTCCAGGCTGGTACTCACAGATTCGGAAGGAAATAAACGTCAGGAAAAATTAATTGTAAATGAACCCATTACCATAGAGGGCTGGAAGCTGTACCAGTTATCTTATGATGAAAGACTGGGTAAATGGTCGAAACTGAGTATAATTGAAGCCATCAGAGATCCCTGGTTGCCGGTGATCTATACCGGGATTTTTATGTTAATTGCCGGGGCCCTGTATTTGTTTTCGATTGGCAAATCTCCTAAAAAGGTTGAAGAATGAACTGGATAAGTTTTCCTACCTATGCATATCTGGCTGCGGCCTTCTGGTTTATCGGCACCCTGGTTGTGATGCTCACACCCAAAAGGAGCCTTTATAACAACCTGGGAATCACGGTGGTAAGCATCGGTATTGTGGTGATCGGGATATTCATTACCCGTTTATGGATCTTTCTGGAAAGACCCCCCATGCGCACTCTGGGTGAAACCCGGCTGTTCTATGCTTTATTTATGCCGCTTATCGGAGTGGTGTTTTACCTGCGATGGAAATATAAATGGTTGCTGGCTTATGCGATTGTGATGACCTTTGTATTCCTCGCCATTAACCTCTCCCACCCTGAGAATTTTGACAAAACCCTGATGCCTGCCCTTCAGAGTCCCTGGTTTGTTCCTCACGTAGTGGTCTACATTTTCGGATATGCAGTACTGGGTGTATCCACCCTGGTGGCTGTGTACGGATTATATATGCATTACTTTCGCACCCTGGATCTTGAGGTAATGAAAATGGCCGACAACCTGGTTTATCTGGGATTCGGCTTTCTTACCCTGGGCTTACTTTTCGGGGCCCTTTGGGCAAAACAGGCCTGGGGACATTACTGGACCTGGGATCCCAAAGAAACCTGGGCTTTCCTTACCTGGCTGGGTTACCTTATTTATATGCATTTGCGGTATTTTCATCCGAAAAAAGTAAGAGCCTCCCTGTGGACTCTGAGTCTGGCTTTTGTCATATTGCTGATTGCATGGTTTGGGGTTAATTTCCTGCCTTCAGCCCAGAACAGTGTTCATGTTTACGGAAATTGAACGGTCAAATATCGAACTATCTCATTGAAAATTTGGCGTCAATACGAAAGTAATTCGTCAATAGAGAACTTGACAAAACACTTAACCTGTAAACTCGCTTAAAAACTTACGAATATTCCAGATTTCAACACCTTTCGATTCTTTTTCGGTTAGCTCGTCTGCGGTAACTACAATTTTTCTAAAATTATCTTTCAGC
>CAZNFR010000172.1:0-3536 GCA_964572225.1 uncultured Bacteroidaceae bacterium | reverse complement strand
TGGCAAGGTCGTGCTCTACCAACTGAGCTATTCTCGCATACCTAAAAGGAACGTTGTTTGTTAACAGGACTGCAAATTTAAGCGATTTTTTAATACTGCAAAAGAAAAAATATTTTTTTAAACCTTCTCTCTTTATTGAAATTGCCTGTGATTAGGGTTCAGAAAAAAAACCATAGTCAGACTATGGTTTTTTCGGGGACAAGGATTTCTCCTGTCCCGGCTTACATCTATATCAAAAGCTCCCTTTACATTCAAAAATATTATTCACCACTTTTCCCATAGTTGGGAAGCACCCGGGCACTGGGATCATTCACATCGCAGTTCTCCCATTCCTTGTTTGGCATCCAGTATGATGGGATTACTTCGGCCCTTCCGGGGAAATGTTTTTCAAAAATTTCCCGGTACATCAGCGATTCTTTGGAAATGGGAGGGGAGTGCCTGAAATTCACCTGGGCAAGCATCAGATCCTCTTCCGTATACATTTCCTCCGCCCATGCTTTCAGATAATCCGTAACACTGTGTCCCACGGCATCTGAGAATGCAGCTTTCTCCCGGTAAAGGATTTCCCGGGGCAGATAGTCCCCTTCAAAAGCTTTCCTGAGCAGATATTTTCCTACTCCGGTAAAATTCATTTTTAATTCCGGACGGATACTCATCACATATTTTACAAAATCCAAATCCCCAAAAGGCACCCTTGCTTCAAGTCCGTTCGAGGATATTGAACGGTCGGCCCTGAGCACATCGTACATGTAGATCTCCCGTATTCTTTTTTCTGCTTCTTTTTGGAAGGCATCCGGCGATGGAGCGAAGTCCGTATACTTATATCCGAAAATTTCGTCGCTTATCTCCCCGGTCATCAATACCTTGATATCTGTGTTTTCCACTATATACTTACAAACAAGGTACATTCCCATGGATGCGCGGATGGTGGTTATATCCCAGGTCTCGATATTGTATATTAGCGTGCTGAGGGTGTCAAAAATATCCTGACGGGTAAACAAGACCTCTGTATGATCTGCTCCCAGGTAATCGGCCACGATCCTTGCATACTTTGTGTCGATCGGATCTTCGTTAATGCCCACGGCAAACGTACGAATGGGTCTGTCCATCATCTTGGCTGCAATGGCACAAACCAAACTGGAATCGAGCCCGCCACTACACAAAAAACCTACTGGCACATCCGATGCAAGCCTCTTTTCCACACCTTTTGTCAGGTAATGATTGATTTTACGGGTTACCTCCTCCACATCATCCTCGCTGTAGGCTTCAACCCTGGAGATGTCGGTGTAAGGAAGAATCTTCCCATCCTCATAGTAATGCCCCGGAGGAAAAGCCTTCACTTCTTCGCACATGCTGTGTAGAGCTTTCATCTCACTGGCAAAAAGAATTTCTTTTTTTGCATTGTAGCCGTAGAACATAGGGCGGATTCCAATGGGATCGCGGGCCGCAAACCAGGCATCCCTTTCTTCATCGTAAATCACACAAACAAATTCTGCATCAAGCGATCTTGCGGTCTCCCTGATACCCTTCTCCAGAAACATGGGTATGATCACCTCACAATCACTTTCCGACTCAAAATCATAACTGTCCCTGTATTGCTCCAGAAGCTGAGGATAATTATAAACCTCCCCGTTACATATCAGGCTGATATGCCTGTATCGCATGGGCTGATTCCCATCGTCGGAAACATCCATAATTTTTAATCGGTGAAATCCCATCCAACCCTGATCGCCAAAATCCTCAATACGGGTATTGTCAGGTCCACGGTATTTCACCTTATGAAACTCACGGGCAACATCAAGCCTCGTTTTTTTGTCACTCCCGGTATAAACTGTAAATCCACACATATAATTAACTTTTTATTTGATTTCATAATTATTTGAGGGTAAAATTATATAAATTGAAAGTAAAATATGTGAAAAACTTATGAAAAATAAATAAAAAGTAAAATTTACTTATATATCGTAAAAATATTAGGATATTTTTTACAAATTGTAAATTATGAAGCTTGTTAACGGGGTTCAACTTACAATCATTAAGAGGGGTTTTCCCCTGAAAACCTTAACTGGCAAGGGTTTCAGCCAATTTGAAAACAGGGGGTCAGTGCCAAATTTGATGATTTTCAGGGATGCTGCCCCTTTTTGAGATTCCTATGCCCGATAAAAAATGCAATATATTTATTACTGCTCCTGTTTACTTGCAGGGGGTATTCCTAAAAAAGTATTTTTTCAAAAAAAATGGCGATTTAGCGTAGATCTTCCGGATTTTCCTCCGGATTCGAGGATTTCTTCCTGAGAAGAATGAAAAAGATAAACACTCCGGCAAGGTATCCACCCAGGTTCAACAGCAAATCAATATAATTGAAGCTGCGTCCCGGAATCTTGTATTGTTGAATCTCGGTTAGCAGGGAAAACAGAATCCCGATCAGAAACACATAGTAAGGATCACGGATTATTCGGTTAATCCAGGCTCCGGATGAGAGATAGTACAATGCAGGAACAGCAAAGAAGAGTATAAAATGTTCAAGGTAGTCGAAACGGAATCCGCCATCGACCGGTTGCCTGGTGCCGGAGGTGAAAGGCATGCTGGTTAAAAACAGAATTGTAATGCACCACAGGTAAAAAGCAATTGACCAAAAGACCCTTTTCTTTTCCATTTTTTGGTTTTCTAAGATAAACTGATTGCAAAAATGCAGAATTCAATTGAATTCCGGCCCTTTTCCCGGGCCGGATTTAACAAAACAAGCTGAAACTTTTTGTCCACAGCCTTGTTATCAGAATAACAAAAAATCGATACTATGATTGGAGGTGACAGATTCCGGGCGGTCGACATTCGTCTGACTACCTGGATGGCGAAAAACGGAGTTTTTATTCTAAGGATCAGCATAGGCGTAATATTTACCTGGTTTGGCATTCTTAAATTTTTTCCCACACTAAGCCCGGCCGAATCCCTGGCGAGCAAGACCATAGAGATACTTAGTTTTGGTCTGGTCGAATCCCGTGCCGGGGTAATCATCCTGGCTGTATGGGAAACGATAATCGGACTGGGATTTATCCTGGGGAAATACCTCCGGGAGATCATATTGCTGCTGTTTGTTCAGATGATGGGGACCATCGCTCCGGTTTTCCTTTTCCCGGAGGATGTCTTCCGTAAGATTCCCTTCATTTTAACCCTTGAAGGCCAGTACATCGTGAAAAATATGGTCGTCATAAGCGGAGGAATTGTGGTTGGGGCCACGGTACGCGGTGGCAGACTTATTGCCGAACCGGAGGATAAAAAGATATAAGAAATAAAAAAATGCAAACACTAAAAACCATACAAAGGCTGCCCATTAGCCAGGAAGAAGCCTGGGAATTTTTTTCCTCCCCGGCCAACCTGAGTAAGATAACCCCGGAGTATATGGGATTTGAGATTCTTTCTGAGGTCCCTTCAAAGATGTATCCGGGCTTGTTGATTTCCTATATTGTGAAACCCCTGTTCGGAATTCCCCTCAAATGGGTCACAGAGATTACACATGTTCAAAAACCGGATTATTT
>CAZNFR010000171.1:0-3619 GCA_964572225.1 uncultured Bacteroidaceae bacterium | reverse complement strand
CGGTGGTTTTCGGCGTTAACAATACCGGGATCGTTCTGCTTTCCTTCCTGGTTGCCGCATTCTTCTTCCGGGAAAAGATGAATCCGATAAATAGATTGGGAGTGTTTATTTCCATTCTGGCTATTTACCTGTTTTCAATTAGTTAAGATCATGGGCGAGATGAGTTTTTACACGTTGAATAAACCTTCCGAGGGACTATTCCGGGACCGGGGAAGCAAATTCCACTCCTTTGCCTATCCCGTGTTCAATGAAGAAGAGATCAATGCCCATTTGTCCGAACTTCGAAAAAACTATCACGATGCCCGTCATCACTGCTATGCATGGCGATTGGGAAAGAACGGAGATCATTTCAGGGCCAACGATGACGGGGAACCTTCGAATTCGGCAGGCATGCCTATTCTGGGGCAGTTGCGGGCGCATGACCTCACCCATACCCTGATCGTGGTAGTCCGTTATTTCGGAGGTACCCTGCTGGGGGTTGGTGGACTGATTAATGCATACCGTACTGCAGCCAGGGATGCCATTGAAAATTCAATGATCGTTAATCGAAAGATCTTTGCTGAATACCTGATTGATTTTGAGTATCCGGAAATGAATAATGTGATGAAAGTATTGAAGGACATGGATCTTGAACAGAAAGACCAGCAATTTGAACTGAAATGCAGTCTTACTGCCCGGGTTGCCCTGCCGGACAAAGAAAAATTTGAAAAAGCCTTCGAAGTATTTCCTGAGATTAAACTGACCTTAACGAAAGAGGAAAGTTATTAATGAATTATCAACAAATATATATTCAGCCATAAATGATGCGTAATTTTATCAGAATTTGAACTAACTAAATCCATGTTGTAGAATGATGCAAAATAAAAGCCTTGTTTCGATTAACGACTATACCCGGGAAGATTACCTGAAGGTTCTGGCTCTGGCTGCAGAATTTGAAAAGCAGCCTGTACAGGACATTCTCAACGGGTATGTGGTAGCCACCCTCTTCTTTGAACCTTCCACCCGTACGAGACTAAGTTTTGAAAGTGCGGTGAACCGGCTGGGTGGGAGGATACTGGGATTCTCGGACACCAATACCTCCAGCAGCACCAAGGGTGAGACTCTGAGGGACACCATACGGACGGTTGCCAATTATGCCGACCTGATCGTGATGCGTCACCCGGTGGAGGGCAGTGCCCGTTTTGCCAGCGAGGTATCTTCGGTACCCATTGTCAATGCAGGAGACGGAGCCAATCAGCACCCTACACAGACTTTGCTGGATCTTTATTCCATTCAGAAAACACAGGGCGGACTCGAGAACCTGAATTTGTTTCTGATCGGAGATTTAAAATACGGCAGAACGGTTCATTCTCTGCTTATGGCCATGTCAAAATTTAACACCACTTTTTATTTCATCTCCCCCGACGAGTTGAAGATGCCGGATGAATATAAACTCTATTTGGACAGCCTGGGACTGAAGTACTATGAGTATAAAGAGTTTACAGATATTGTAGAGGATGCAGACATCATCTATATGACCCGCGTGCAGAAGGAAAGGTTTTCGGATCCGATTGAATATGAGCGGACCAAGAATGCTTATGTATTGAGGAGCAGCATGATAAAAAATTCAAGACCGAATATGAAAGTGTTGCATCCCCTTCCCAGGGTGAATGAGATCCATCTGGATGTGGACGAAAGTGACAAGGCCTACTATTTCCCCCAGGCATTGAATGGGGTATATACCCGGCAGGCAATCATTTCTTTGATCCTCGGATTGAAGGAATAGATAATGGAAAGTTTAAATTTGTCTGAATCCGGCAGAAAGCAGGATTCCTGAAAATAAAAAAACAAAAACATGAAAGATAAAACCCATCTGGTAGTGAGTGCGATCAAGGAAGGCACAGTGATCGATCACATACCTGCCGAGGATCTGTTCAAGGTGATCAATATCCTCGGACTGGATCATATTGAGACTTACATAACCTTTGGAACCAACCTTACCAGCAAGAAGCTGGGAAAGAAAGCCATCATCAAGGTTTCGGAAGTCTTTTTTCCTGATGATGACATAAACCGGGTGGCTCTGGTAGCTCCCGATGCCAAGCTGAACATCATCAAGGACTATAAGGTGGTGGAAAAAAAGGTAGTGGAAGTCCCCGATGAAGTGGTAGGCATAGCCAAATGTGTAAACCCCATGTGCATCACCAATCATGAGAACGTAAAAACCCGTTTCTCGGTAATGGACAAAAAGGACATCAAGCTAAAATGCCATTACTGTGAAAAGATCACAGATCACAACAACCTGGAGATCAAATAAGTATACCAGCTTTTGATTAAAAATCCCGTTCTGAAAAGTGGATTCCAGAGAACACTGGAAATTATTAGATAGGACTGGTAAGGGTGAATCCCTGGAGCAATTTTATGGTTGTAAGCGCAGGGATCTGATAAAGTCTTCAGGAATATAAATACCCTGCTTCTGGGCTAATTTCAATGTATCCAGTGCTTTACCGGGCTCGCCAATTTTTGTGTAGGAATAAGCCAGCTGCATATATAAGTTAGGATCCTTTGTTACATGTTGAATTGCGATCTCCTGATCCTGGATGGCTTCATTGAATTGCTCCATTGCAATGTACGTAACACCGCGATTTACGTAGGCTGACCAGTAATCTTCCTTTAAAAATATAGCCTGACTGAAATGCTCTATGGCCAGGTCATAGTTCTGAAGGTCAAAGTTGCAATTCCCCAGATTGTAATGGATGGCAGGAAAATACTCTTGTCTTTGATTATATTTTAGTGCGGCGTTCAGGTATTTTTCTGCCTGCTCAAGTTCTCCTTTCTCTAATAACAATTCACCTAAATTATTATAAGCTCGTGCATTTTCAGGATCTTTTTCTACCGTGTCAAGCCAGACGTCAATAGCTAATTGATGTAATAGATTACGTTGAATGGTACCATAGGAAAACACAGCTATAACAATGAAAAACAGTATAATAAGAGTTGTTTGGAAGGAAAATGAAACGTTTATTTTTCTTACCCATTGGAACAAACCGTTAACTATAAAAGGAATCAGCAACCCGATTAGGAAAACAGAAGGGAGGTAAAATCTGTGCATGAAGATGAGGTCTGGCAGTGGAATGATGGAAGATGTAGGAGCTAGAATAAGAAATATGGAAAGAATCATCCAGCCAAACCATTTTTTTCTAACTACTGAAATGACAGAAAAAACAACAATGGATAAAATAACTGCAGTTGCGAATATAAATAGGATGGTAGATGGGAAGTAATTCCAGCTCATATCGAAGGGATGGCTGAAAGGAAAAAAGATAGCAAAGATATAGTAGAAAAAGACGATGGACTGTGCTTTGAAGTATTCTAATCTGGATATGGTTTCAAACGCAGCATCGTCCCACGATTCAGAGCCAAGGGTAAGTAAGATAAGAAACAACCAGGCAATGAAATAACCTGTATATAGGAAGAGACTCTTTTTTATGGGCGAATCTGTATTTTTAGTGTAAAACGTCCGGTGGTATAAGAAAACAATGATTGGTATTGCATAGCCAACTTCTTTGGTGCCAACGCTTAGAATGGTAAATAGTATACTAAAAAATGCATTTTTCAAGCTTCCCGAGTTAAAATACCTGAT
>CAZNFR010000170.1:0-3738 GCA_964572225.1 uncultured Bacteroidaceae bacterium | reverse complement strand
AATTTCAATCTCGACCGCATTGCTTTTGGGAACGATTTTGTGGGAATAAAATTCCGCATATTGTTGCGTAATTTCCGCACCGAAGAAAAATATTATCGACGAATAAAATACCCATAACAATATTACAACCAGCGATCCTGCCGCACCGTACATAATCCCAATCTCTGTGTTTCCGAGAGCCAGGCCGATCAGCATTTTTCCAATCATAAACAGTATTGTGGTTATCAAGGCGCCTATCCAGGTTACTTTCCATTTGATCTTCGCGTCAGGAAGGAATATGAAAATCATGGCAAAAACCAGCATAATGATCCCAAAAGAGATCACCTGATTTCCTATTTCAATTAGGATATACGTCAGATCCTGAAATACTTCCTCGAAGTAATCCCGGAGAAAGGATATGGCAGCCTCCATAAACAGGGAAACGATCAGGACGAAGCCGAGACTCAAAATGAGCCCAAAAGATAATAGCCTGTCTTTCAATTTTTTAAGCACATTTCGCGTAGCCTTTACACGAATCCTCCATATAAAGTTGAGGGAGTTTTGGAGGATCTTGAAGAAAGTTGTGGAGGTAAATAAAAACACGAAGACGCCTACAATAGTACCAATGATCCCTCTTTTTTTGTCCTTGAAGTTACTGACCAGGGAATTTATATATTCAGTTCCCTGGGAACCTATGAGCTGATTCAATTCGGAGAACACTTTTTCCTGTATTTTCTCCTGCCCCATTAGAATGCCGACAACCGAAACTATGATTATTATGATGGGAGCCATGGCAAATACCGTAAAGTATGCCGTAGTTCCTGCCAGCCTTACCGGGTCATCCTTTTTATACTTCTGAATCGATTTTTTTAAGATAGTCCAATATTCACGTAAGCGTTTTTTCATACCTGGTTTTGGATGACTTTTACTCAAAAGGCGGACCAGATTATGGGATTACATTAGGAAAGGCCAAATCCAAATTGTTCATTTTGGTTTATCCATTCGATTATCAGATCTCCAGATTGGTGTACTCGGGGGTAGGCTGATAGTCGAATTCCGGGTATTCATAAATGGGCAGACGATCTTCCGTCTGTCCCAGGGAATACCCATAAAGTCCGTCATAATCCTTTCTGTCCTCCCCGAGTTCTACCAATTGGTTAAGATACTCATGGATGGATTTGGACTCAATGATCCTTACCTTTCCCAATTTTTCAATAATGGGACTATGATTCCGGGTACGGTCATGATCAAATTCCAGGATTCGTCTTCCATAGCGGGTAATGCCTATAGTACGAAAGGTAAGACTTTTCCCCACTGCAGGGAGGTTTATTACATTCCTGTCGGTGGCCAGAAAGGGGAGGGCTTCTTCCTCCCGAATTTTATCAATCCTGCTCTTCACCTGTTCTGCATGATCCGGAATTTTCCGGATCTCATCGTAAAGCCTGGGTTCTACATTCCCAAGGGTCTTTTCTTCCAGTTGTTCCTGCACCACCCTTGCATTGGGTGCGAAATTAAAGCTGTTTTCCATATACCCCTTTACCGTAAAAGTGTAATAGGGAAGCACCCCAATATCGTTGAGAATTTTTCTCAGCTTAACTGAATGACCCCTACGTGAAGCAGCGGTTGTAAATACGAGCTGATTGGTTATGATCCACCCGGCCGAGATCAGTTTTTCAATGGCAGCTTTGGTTTCAGGGGTAATCTCCATGGCCGATTCAAAGTGAGTCTGGATCACAAATTGCCGAATCCCCGTTTCAGAGGCTTTTTCCTTGAAATCCCGAAGAATTCCGATTAATTCATCGTTGATCCTTTGCGGAAGATAGGCCAGAAGTCGGCTGCCAAACCGAATTCGTTGAATTTCTGCAAATTTTTCACCTTCAGGTCGATCAAGATTTTTCTTTCTTTTCCGATCAGCCATTGCCAGGATTTCATCCAATAGGTTTTTAAGGGTTTTATTGGAACTCATAAAAGCATCACCCCCAGTGATAAGGATATCTCTGAGTTGGGCATCTTCTTCAAAATAGCTTAACAATTCCTTCAATCGTTCGTTCCATGATGCCACAGGTTTGAGTTTGTCGAGATTGAAATTCAAGTTTCCTCGCTGGAAATCATACATTCGCTGACAGGAGGAACAGAGTCCGCCACAGGCACGACCCATGGAATCGGGAATGAGGATTGCCACTTCCGGGTATCTTCGGTGCACATTATGGTCGGATGGAAGGATCCATCCCGCTGCATTAGGCTCACCGGGTTTTACAATATCTTCCTTTTCCCAGGCTACGATATGCCCGAACTCCTCCACTAGCTGTTTACTATACAAAACATAGTAACGGATTGCCAGGTCGGCTCCGACGGCAAAATATGGTACCCTTACATGAAGCAGTGAAAGGTAATAAAGGTTGATGAAGAAAGGAATTCCGGCATCCCTTGCATCATAAAGAACCTTCATGGTATCGGGATCGAGAGAAAAATTCAGCATCTCATTCAGCAATTCCGGTGAACGGACCGCAAAATGGAGATGAAACTTGTCGTCTTTCCACCACTCCAGAGCAATTTTCATCTTTTCCTCATCACCAGCACCTTCGGGAAATATATATTTAGTGCTGCTGAGTTCACCCTTGTCCAGTTTTTTAATAAGGATTTTGAGGATTCGCTCCCTGTTTTCCTTTCTCAATTGAATGATCCTTGGATCCAATCCATGGGTATACCTGTCCATCCAGGCATATACCTTTTCGCGTGTAGGAAACTTTCGGGTACGAATACCTTTCAGCTGTCGGAAAAGTTGTATCATATCCAGGAAGAAACCGGGTTTTGCACCTCCGGTTCCTTTATTAACCGCAAGCCACAAGAGGCGGAAAGGATTGCTGTAAGCAGCCTCTCCACGGAGGTTCAGGTCTGGCAATTCAATTCCAGCATTATCGATATAATCAAGGATACGGATTATGGCATAATCAATCCAGCTCAGATTCAGGAAGTCTTCACGGCCGGGTTGTTCATCGGCCTGGAACTTAAAAGCCAGAGAATGGTCAGCATAGCTTTTCGTGATCCAGTCTTTCAACCCTACCTGCACTTCAGTCTCGTTTTTTGAATTCTGAAGTATTTCCTCAAGTTCCGGATTTTCATTCATCAAAGCTTTGAGAAGCCGGTGAGATCGGACAGTGATGGCAATCCGGTCCAGTTTTTCAATTTCCTTCATTTATTCATACGCGTTTCTCTCAAAATACGAAAAAATGATGGGATTTGCGAGATTTTTAAGATGTTAAGGAAGAGGTTGGATCTAAGTTTAAGAAAATCAGATATGCTGCCACCATTTAAAAATGGATATATGTTCCTGTTTAACATAAGTTCCAGTTTTTGAAACTTATTTTTATAAGGAAACGTACTAGAAAGGCGGTAGCTAATCAGCTAATAAGATTCCTGGTCTTTAAATGAAACTGAAAAATTTTTAAGAAAATAGTTTTAAAACCCGGCAATTAGTTCTACTTTCGAATCATATTATTGTAAAACAGCGAGTTATTATGAGTAAATTGAACCGAGACCACACCAGTGATGAAT
This sequence comes from uncultured Bacteroidaceae bacterium, assembly GCA_964572225.1. GTDB lineage: Bacteria > Bacteroidota > Bacteroidia > Bacteroidales > CAZNFR01. The sequence goes on along the minus strand of CAZNFR010000170.1, from coordinate 204 downwards.
TAATCCAGATTTGTCATAATTCAATGGAAAGCAACACTGAGAAACAGGTTGATCCGGGCATTTTAAAGAAAAATAATTTGACTCCAGCACAATGGAAATGCTTTATTGACCTAATTAAGGATCTGGATCTCAATACAACAGGCACAAAGATTCTCCTGGAAGAAGCTCAATCAGGCAGAGTTTTGCTTGCCTGCGATCGTTAGC
>CAZNFR010000169.1:0-3949 GCA_964572225.1 uncultured Bacteroidaceae bacterium | reverse complement strand
TCCTCCAGGCTGGTCCATTCCCGGTATTCATTGATATGATCCGGCTCCGAGCTGTACATCCTCGGGAAGAGGGTTTTACGATCCGAATAGCGTAGTTCCGGTTTCCGGTTAGAGACTATATATTTTCCGGTCAGACTATCCATCCGGTAAACAGGCTTATTGTATTCAATAACTGCATAACCCTGGGCATCTCTTTTTATCTCATCCGTAAAGTTATGGCCGGTAAGCAGGGGTCGGTCTCCGTATTGTTCCCGGTTGAGGTAGGACAGAAGAGAAAATACATTCTGCGGATCATTCATGTCCATGGGTGGATTGGCCAGGGATCGGATAACAATGGTTGCATAGGAGGAATAACCGATCAGGATAACGGCGAGACCTGTGAGAACGGAATTCCACATCACCAGTCCCTTCTTCCGGGTATAAGCGATACCGAAAACCACGCCTCCAATAACAAGGATTGAGTATATGATCACCCCCGAATTGAAACCCATTCCCAGTCCGTTTACAAACAGAAGTTCAAATTTGGATGCCATCAGTACCAGTCCCTGAATGATTCCATACATGATCACTCCCAACAGCAAAACCGATACTCCGAGGGCTTTGAGCAGTCCTATTCTTGAAAAAGTGTAACGTCTGTAGTAATATACCAGCACAATGGCCGGTATCGCCAATAGATTCAGCAGGTGAACACCGATTGACAGACCCATAAGGTAGGCAATAAGAATGAGCCATCGATCGGCATGTTTCTCATCGGCAATATTTTCCCATTTAAGGATGGCCCAGAAAACCACAGCCGTAAAAAGGGAGGAGGTGGCATATACTTCACCTTCAACGGCCGAGAACCAGAAACTGTCGGAAAATGTATAGGCAAGGGCACCGGTAAGTCCGGCCCCGAGAACTTTCCATTTATTGGAAGTCGATTCAGGATCACCGTCATCAACCATTTTCCGCGCAAGGTGGGTAATGGTCCAGAAAAGAAAAAGGATGGTAAATGCACTGGCCAGGGCTGACATGAAATTTACCATCATGGCTACCTTTTCCGGATCGGAAGTGAAAAGGGTGAAAATTCTTCCCATCAAAAGAAATAATGGGGCTCCCGGAGGATGACCCACCAAAAGCTTATATGAACAAGCGATAAACTCTCCGCAATCCCACCAGCTTACGGTAGGTTCCAGGGTAAGGGTGTAAACAATAAGGGCAACAGCGAAACTAAGCCAGCCAAGGATAATGTTAAGTCTGGAATATTGCATTTTGATGGGGTTTAGGTTAGCTAAAATAATGCTTTTTTCAGGATAACCCAGAAAACCCGTCACTCGACACCTTATTTCCGCTTTTCCTTCATTTGGGTATCTTTGAGGATAAGAAAAGGGAATATGGAAATCTAATCAGAATTCATCATGGCAAAAGAAGAAAACGATTGGAAAAAGAGACTGGGCGTGGTTTATTCAACCAACCCCGATTTTGATTACAACAGAGAAGAACACAAGGAAGAGGAGACCCTGCCTCCGGATAAGCAGAACCTCAGGGTAAGAATCGAGAAAAAGGGAAGAAAAGGAAAAACCGTAAGCATTTTGAGTGGTTTTAAGGGAAGCCAATCAGATCTGGAGGACCTTTCAAAAGAACTGAAAAAGAAATTGGGTACCGGTGGCAGCACGGACCAGGGCGAAATCCTGATCCAGGGAGATTTCAGACAGAGAATCCTGGATTATTTAGTCTCTTCGGGTTACAGGGCTAAAATGGGATAAATGGTCATTTTCTTCTTGCCAGCTCATTGGCGTAGGTAGCAATAGACTTTTCATCAAGATCATTCATGCAACGAAAATGTTTTTTCGGACAGCGTTCAAAGCCAATTTTGGAACAGGGTCTGCACGATAACCCCTTTACCTCAAATATCCTGGATTCGGGATCGGCCATATAAGGAAACATGCCCAGTTCAGGTACCGTATTTCCCCACAGGGATAGCACCGGTTTTTTAAAAGCGGAGGCAATATGCATTAATCCTGTATCGTGGGTGATCACCAGGGTGGATAGTTCAACAAGGTGAGCCGACTGGTTCAGGCTGGTTTTGCCGGTAAGATCCAGAATGGGGTTAAGCCTGACAAGCTTTCGGATCCTTTCTGCCTTTTCTTTATCCCCTTTCGATCCCAGAAGTACAACCGGAAGCTCCAACAGATCCGCAATGCCTGCAAGTTTTTGGTCGGTGGCTTTTTTGGTTTCATGACCCGCCCCGATAACCATGGCAATAAAGCGGGTGGGGAGCCGATTTTTTATTTCCGAGGATAAACCCCTGTCTGCTTCACTCAGAAAGTAGTCAAGTCCTTTCCCGTCATTTTTCACATCAAAAACTTTGGCAGTCTCAAGATAGCGGTCCACAATATGCTTTTCCGGCATGCGATTGATCCTGAAATTGACCAGCAGCCATTTCTCAAAATTCAGTTTATTAAAGGAAAAGGAAGGGAGTTTAAGGCTTTTTTTGAGCCGGTAGGTGCGCAGATTATAATGCAGATCAAGAATATAATCGGGAGAGAGTTTTTCTGCCTCGTCCAGAATTTTTTGAATATCCCCGTCATAGAGAAGGAGGGAATCGATATGGGGATTGTTAACCAGGACCGGTTCGAAAATCTTTTTGGTTAGGTAAATGATCTCTGCGTTCTCAACCTGTTCTTTTACACAGCGTATCACCGGAGTGGTAAGAACGATATCCCCAATGGAACTGAATCTTATGATCAGGAACCTGACCGGCATCAGTTCTGTATTGATTTAATAAAGAGCAGCAGGGAGAGCCAGAGTTGATCGTGCAATGGATTTTCCGGTCTCAGCATATCCGTACCCCGGAAATGGTTTTGCTCCAGGTCACGGGGCATGGTAACCAATGCAGGGTCCATTGCGGAAAAGATTTCAAGAAGGTAGGGAATTTCGTCTTTTGAGCCGGCAAAAAATACCGGTTTATTCATTCCGGAAACGATTTCCTTCAGTTCAATATCGGGTTGGAAAAATTCACCGGGTGAGAATGCAAGGACGGCAGCCACTCTGGGATTGTTTTCCGCAACCTTTAAACAGAGGGTAGCCGAAGCTGAGGATCCGAGAAGGATTACCGCTTGTCCCGACAAGGAATCAGCAAATTCAATGGATGCAAGGATATCCCTTTCGGAAGAACGCAGGTTTCTGGAAACATCCCGGTTACGGGCTCTTTTTGCGGTTTGATTATCGGTAAATTCATAGCTTTCACCCGACCTGAGGTCTACCGACAAACAATTGTATTTCATTTTTACAAAACGGTAGGCAATCGAGTCATATTCCGCCCTGCTGGAAAGTTCCTGATGAAAAAGAAGGATATAAGGATACTGTTCGGATCCAAAATAATGATCGGCTGTAATGGGAAGACCATCCGAAGCAGGGAAGCGGATCTCCGATTTTCTTATAAGTTGGGCGGAGGAGGATAAGCCTGCAGTCAGAAAGAAAAGAAACAAAAATATCCTATGCCTTGTGTTCCTCAGCGAGTACAATGATCTTATTAAATTTTGCTTCAATTACACCTCCGTCAATTTCAAAATATTCTGTTTTTCCATATTTGTCTTCAAGCTTGATCATCCCCGCATCCAGAGTCGAAATGATGGGAGCATGATTATTCAATATCTCAAAGGATCCCTTGGATCCGGGAACCTGGATAAGACTGATATCCCCCTGATAGAGTTTCTTCTCCGGAGTTATGATTTCGAGGTACATCATGGGTTTTTCCTGCTGATATGGTTAAAAAAAACAATAACGGCCATTTCTGGTTAAATTCGGCAAATTACCGGGATTCTTCCAGCATTTTTTCTCCCCGTTTAATGGCTTCCTCAATGGTGCCCACCAGGTTGAAGGCAGCCTCCGGATATTTATCCACTTCCCCGTCAATGATCATATTAAATCCCTTGATGGTATCTTCAATGGTTACCATCACACCCGG
>CAZNFR010000168.1:0-3983 GCA_964572225.1 uncultured Bacteroidaceae bacterium | reverse complement strand
ATCAACGTTGATGATCTGGGATGGAGGGACCTGGGTTACACCGGTTCCCAATACTACGAAACCCCGAATATTGACAGGCTGGCCGGCGAGGGTATGATCTTCACCAATGGCTATGCTACCGCGGCCAACTGCGCCCCGAGCCGGGCTTGTCTTATGACCGGTTTGTGGACCCCCAGACATGGGATCTATACTGTCGGAAACTCCGACCGGGGCGAGGCCCGTCACCGTAAGCTTATCCCGACTCCCAATACCACTGTTCTTGCCCGCGAATTTGAGATCATCCCGGAATACCTGGCAAAACAGGGATATACAAGCCTTCACTCGGGAAAATGGCACCTGAGTGAGGACCCTTCAGACTATGGATTTGATATCAATATTGGGGGCAGGCACAACGGACACCCCTTGAATTACTATCCACCCTACGGCAATGTGAATCTCGAGGATCCGGGGGATAGCTATCTTACGGATCTCATCATGGACCGGTCGCTGGAAGTGCTTGATACCCTTCCTCAGCCCTTCTTTTTTTATTACGCTCCATATGCCGTTCATACTCCGATTCAGGGGGTGGACAGTCTGGAGGGAAAATACCGGGCCAAAACGCCCTGGAAAGGTCAGGCAAACCCGGAATATGCCAGCATGATCGATAATCTGGACCGGAATATTGGCCGATTGATCCGGTTTACCGAGGATAAAAACATACGGAAGAATACCCTGTTTATTTTTACTTCGGATAATGGCGGACTTTACGGAATAACCAGGCAGTTGCCTTTGCGGGCAGGTAAGGGAAGTTATTATGAAGGAGGGATAAGGGTGGCGCTGTTTTTCACCTGGGACGGGGTGATTGAACCCGGGAGACTAACCGATGCACCGGTCTCCAACCTGGATATCCTTCCTACACTTACAGAGGTATCCGGGATCGCGCCGGGGGAGGTCAGGACCGACGGAATCAGTATTTTGTCTCTGCTGAAGGGGCAGGCTGAGCTTCCGGAAAGACCCCTCTACTGGCATTTCCCCATATACCTGCAGGCCTATAATGTTAACGATAACCAAAACCGGGATTCGCTCTTCCGCACCCGTCCGGGCAGCGTGATCCGACTGGGGAAATGGAAGCTGCACCATTATTATGAAGATGACGGACTCGAACTTTACAACCTGGAAGAGGATATCGGTGAGAAAGTAAACCTGGCAGAAAAAGATACTGCCGTTACCCGGCGCTTGTATGAGATGTTGGATGAATGGAGGCAGGAGATGGAGGCCGGGAAGCCTTTTCCCCTTTCATATTCCCTTTTTTCTCCCTAAATTGCCTGGGGGACTTTCAAAAAACGTAATAGGGGCAAGGGTTATAGTAATCTGTTGATTTTCAACCATAACTAATCTAACCTGCAATGCAAACCGGTCTGCAAATCGGTATCGATATTGGCTCCATTTCTCTAAACACGGTTATTCTTGACCGGGAAGGGCAGATAATTTCTGAATCATATACATGGTGTCATGGAAAACCCTTCGAAAAATTACTGGAAATTCTTACAGGACTGGAAAAGCAATACGGACGGAAGAATATGCGACTACTTGCTTTCACCGGAACGGGAGGTGAGCTGGCCGCCCGACTTACTGCCGGGAATTTTGTCAACGAGATCATAGCACAATCGGCCGGAACCGCTCATTTTCACCCCGAAGTAAAAACCATCATTGAGATGGGTGGGGAGGATTCCAAACTGATATTATTGGACAATGACGGGGGAGGATCTGCCCGGCTTTCCGATTTTCAGCTGAATACCCTCTGTGCTGCCGGTACCGGATCCTTTCTGGATCAGCAGGCCAGGAGGATAGGCATCTCCATTGAAAAGGAATTCGGTGAGATGGCCCTGAAATCGGAGAATCCACCGAGAATTGCCGGGAGATGCAGTGTTTTTGCCAAAAGCGATATGATTCACCTTCAGCAGATTGCCACTCCTGTTCAGGATATTGTGGCCGGACTCTGCTTGGCGGTGGCCCGCAATTTCATTTCCAGTCTTGCCCGGGGTAAGGATCTGGATTTCCCGGTAAGCTTTCAGGGTGGGGTTTCCAAAAACGCAGGTATGGTGAGGGCATTCCGGGAATTGCTCAAGGCCGGCGACGGGGAGCTGATCATTCCACAATACAACACCTCACTGGGTGCTCTGGGTGCGCTGCTTCATACGCTTTCGGTAAATTCCCAGCCGGATCTTTACCAGGGTACTTCCGAACTGAAATCTTACCTGAAAGGGGAAAAATCCAGGGGTAAGTTCTTTGAACCCCTGAAAAAACCTGAAACCCTCATCAATAAAGAAATTTTTCCTCTACCCGAATCAGAGGATGTTACCGAGGTATCCCTCGGACTCGATGTCGGTTCCCTGAGCACCAACGTGGTGCTTATCGATGATCAGAACCGGGTGATTGCCCGCCGGTATTTACGGACGGCCAGCAAACCCCTGGAGGCCATCCGAAGAGGGATGACTGAGATCTTTGAGGAGGTAGGCAACAGGGTGGTGGTCAGAGCTGCAGGTACTACCGGATCCGGTCGTTACCTGACCGGCGATTTCATCGGGGCCGACCTTATCCGCAATGAGATCACAGCCCAGGCAACGGCTGCCATCGCATACGATCCGCAAGTGGATACGATTTTTGAGATTGGTGGACAGGATTCCAAGTATATCAGCATAAAGGACGGAGTGGTGGTGGATTTTGAGATGAACAAGGTGTGCGCCGCCGGCACCGGGTCCTTCCTGGAGGAACAGGCCGAAAAGCTGGAGATTAAGATCGAGAATGAGTTTGCCCAGCTGGCGCTGAAAGCTACAAAACCCGCAGGATTGGGGGATCGCTGTACCGTGTTTATGGAATCCGATTTGAACGCCTTCCAGCAAAAGGGAGTGGAAAAGGAAAATCTGGTTGGCGGACTGGCCTATTCCATTGTTCATAATTACCTGCAGAAGGTAGTCAGGAAAAAGCCCATCGGAAATCATGTCCTTTTCCAGGGCGGGGTAACCAACAACCTGGCTGTAGTTGCTGCTTTTGAACAGGTTACTGGCAAAAAAATTCACATCCCTCCCCATTTCGATGTAACCGGAGCTATCGGCGCAGCCATTCTGGCCCGCGAGCACATCCGGCAGAATGCCCTTGAAACCCGATTTAAAGGTTTTGATATTAGTCAGCGCCCATACAAAGTCGATAAGTTCCACTGCCGTGAATGCTCCAACCAGTGTGAGATCCGAAGGGTAAGGATTGAAGGGGAAGAACGCCCGCTTTATTACGGAGGCAGGTGCGAGAAATATGAAAAAGACGATAGGAAGGGCAGGGGACAGGGCATTCCGGATTACTTCCGGGAAAGGCTGGAAATGCTTACCAAAGATTTTGAACCGGGAAAAGATCCGGATGCCATTACCATCGGGATTCCCCGCGGACTCATGGTTTTTTATCAGCAGTTCCCCTTCTGGAGCACTTTTTTCAGGGAACTGGGTTTTAACGTGGTGGTGTCGGAAGAAACCAGTAACCGGACCATTAGCCGATCCCTGAGCCTGATCACCGCCGAGACCTGTTTCCCGGTGGAGGTGATGCATGGTCATATTTACGAGCTGCTGGAGGGAGAGGCCGATTATGTGTTCGTCCCCTTCATCATTAATCAGGCGGTTAAAGAAGGAGACGACAATTCAAACTGCAATTGTCCCTGGGTGCAGACCGTTCCCTTTATGGCCCGGGCAGGTTTGCCTGAAAATGCCAGAGCCAAACTTCTGACCCCCACCCTGAATTTCCGGTTTTCTGAGAAGGTACTCGAGAAAGAACTGTTTGAATATTTCGGCGAACGGTTTTCACTTCAGAGAACCGCGATCCGTCGCTCCCTAAAAAAAGCCTTCGAAAAACAGCTGGATTTTGAAAAAGCAGTGAAAGTCCGCGGACTCGAGGTACTGTCCCGCCTTCCGGAAGACAAAACCTGTCTGTCATTATGGGCCGGCCCTACAACACTGGCG
>CAZNFR010000167.1:0-4037 GCA_964572225.1 uncultured Bacteroidaceae bacterium | reverse complement strand
CCAGACAGATAAAATTTCCCTTTATTAACTAAAATTCGCTCTGTGGTCCTTTGTCCGGCATGGTTCAGCGGAAATATTTCCCTGATTTTTCTTTCCTTCATTTCCAGCTCAAGATCCACAGCTTCCATCAGGATAGGGGCCTCACCCACTTCAAGGATTTCGGTTTTGGACTCATTGAATTTCATCCCACTGTTTTTTGCACGTGCAACCACCGTTAGCAGTGCACTTGAAGATGTGTTGAGGTCTTTCTCAGGATCAAGGGAAGTGAAGATAACCACAGCAAAAGGATTGCCTGTTCTAAGGCTTACATTCCCGAAATTAATTTTCTTTCCTTCAGTGAATCCGGTAACTAATTTTGTATAATCCGTATTTGCCGTGAAATATCCTTTACCGGAGTAGTCCCATTCAAGCTGACCGGTATTGGATTTTACAATCCGGTTTATCGTGTCCACATATTCAGATAAATCCTCAATTTCGGTTTCCGTGAATTCATCGGTAAAATCGATTACAACCCGACCTGCTGCAAGATATTCGTCGGGTGCACCACCCGAAAACACCTTTTGATCCCAATCCTGTTTAACCATTTCATTAAACCCGATAATCCCGTCTTTCAACGAAGGTACATGTACATTTCTTTTGGCCACGATATCCCCTTCCTTAATCTCATTGCGTGTGATCATCGCAAACAGGGAGGGATAAAGACTAATTTGAGTGGGAGCATTGATATTGTATACACCCGGAGTATGAATGGTTTCTGTAAGCTCGGGATAGTCATTGGCAAAAGCCTGGGATCCGTCCCATCCCTGTAATCCCATTCCGTAAACAGCAATGATGGGAGGACCTTCTGCTATCCATTCATTCGGAGGCAGACTCATCCATTCGGAAAACTGGAAGGGCCTGTCTGCCACGGCTTGCTTTCCCGTGCCCAAAAGTCCGCTGCCCGGCCGGCTAACCATGGGCGTATTTTTAAATTCACCGGGCACCAGTCTGTGACCGGTTCCACCGCCGAAATAGTTATGACGGTCTATGATCCCCATCCGGTAATCGGCATACAGGTTATAAAAATGAGTGATCCCTGCTCCGGCCTGCCAGCATGATCCAATCACCGGCCCCTGGTACCCTGTTTCCCTTATGGCATTCAAAGCCTTGTCATAAAATTTGTTTTGCTCAAGGAAGAGGAAATAGGCTATATCGCGAAGGAACAAGGGCATCACTTCATCATTCTCCGCAGCTTTGGTATACTCGTACTGGTAAATCCCATGGCTTGCTACCGGACAAATATTCCCCTTTTCAAGGTTCCAGTTGGTTTTTCTCACGTCTATACCCCATCTGAATGCTTCCTCCCCCCAGGCATTGAAAAGTCCATCCTGATCTCCATATTTATCCCTGAGCCAGGAGGTAAATTTGTCGGTAAGCAGGGCCTTATAGGTAGGGCACAGTTCCAGTATGCGATCGGTTGTCGCAAACCAGATATTATCCTCATTCTGGATCTCCACAAAGCTAAGGGCAGGATCTTCGGCATACCTTAAGCCGGTATATGGATTCCTGTGATTGAGCAGGTTGGTTAACAACTCAATCTGCAGGTCCTGAATATCCTCGGCAAAATTAACCAGACCAATGGTAGAATAGGAGAGATGACTGTTTAAGTCGGCCGCAGCTATTTCATCGTATGCCAGCAGGCGATCCCGGTCGCCCGGTCTTACTTTATGACCATAAATAGGAGACCATCCATAATAAATACCCGCCTCCTTAAGTCTGTGCTGAAAATAATCCATATTTTCCTGCAATGCCGGCTCAATTTCGGTCGACCCTTCACCCTTGAGTCCATGATAGGTATATTTATGAAAACGAACCGAGTTAATTCCATATTTTGCAAGAAAAGGAACCCACTGGTCGATCACACTTTGCTCACTGTATGGCCGCTGGCTGCATATATTCACACCCCAGAATTTCACCTTTTCACCGTCCTCAAAAACCATATCTTTCCCGTCAAGCTGCACAAAGCCATGGTTCCCGGCAGGTTTATCAAGCCATTCAGACATGTCGATTACCGCCTTTGAACCGTTTTCTTCAGGATTAAAAACATACCAGTGTTCCACGTATTCTGTATTTCTGCAGGAACTCATGAACAGAGTCCCTGCAAGAAATAACAGAAAAAGGACTCTTCCCGAAGGAAGAGCAAGCTGGTAATTGAATTTAATCACATCAAGTAAGTTAGCCCTGATGTCTTTTTTCTGAAACAGAATATCTTTGATTTTATAGCTCATGTCCAATTTATAAGTATTTCGTAAACACCGGTCCCCGTCAGTTCTGTTACCAAATAATCGCTACCTTCTATTTTTTCGGTTGAAAAGGTCCTTTCCGTACCGTTAACGCTCAGGCTCTTCGGCCTATGGCCTTTCCTGACGGGAAGCCGGAAATCAATATCCTTCGAATTCGAAGTAAGAATAACCCGGGAATGGTCGCTGGCATCCTTGTATTCATAACTTACATACCCGGAGGATGCTTCATATTTAACCGAGACTCTTACATTCTTTTTATCCGCAAAGGACCAGCGCGGACTCACCCTGGATGTTTCGAAGGCTTTAGACGTGCTAATGACTCCTGCAAGGCCTTCCATAAGCCCGAAAGTTACCTCTGCAGCTCCCCAGTGGGCAGGTATGGTTGAAGCAATGGACGGACGGAAATATACCTCCTTGTCAGACAGTGTCATCCCCAGGATTAACCATCGGGTCGAGTCTTTCATTCCCTCGAGTTCGATATGCTTTATGGTCTTTTCAGGATGAGGATTATTCAGTCCGAATACCCAGCAACCAATTTTAGTTGTTGCCCTGTTTTTACCTGTCCAGGCAAGTTTCATATGAGGAATCCCTTTTTTGTCGATAGTTTCGTTGGGGTACCACCAACCGTTGCCAAAGGCTCCATTCTGTTGAGAAAGGTATTTCAGATATTCACTACCGTCTTCGTATACAAATTTCACGTTCCCGGCCATGGATCCGTGCTGCAGTAAATGTAAAAAGTAAACTGAAGCGGCTTTTTTGCCCAGAGTTATCCGAAGGGATTGTTTTAACCGCGGATCGCCCGAGAGAACCACGACCGAACGGAGCCCATTTTTTTCAGGCTCAATAACCCTGAAAGGAATATCCTCAAATACGAGATCCCCCGTTGGAAATTCCTCCATATTATTACCGGGTTCATCTGTCCATCCCGGAACCTTCTCATTTCCATCGCCCAGGGCAACATTGGCATATTCTTCCAAACCCAGTTTGGTAAAGGATCTCTCCGGTTCTTCCTCAATCGCACCCTTGTAGCAGCCTTCGAGTTTGTCATTCAGCAGTTGGGCAATTCCATAGACCCTCCTGAGGATGTCTACTCCATAATCCTCATAGCCATGTTCAAACGCACCCCGGGCCAATTCGCCGGCCACAATGGGCGTGATTCCCCCATTCATATAATTCCATTTTTCAATATGAAATCCACGTTCGAAAGGGGGATAACAACAATACCATTCCGCAAGCCCTGATTCCGGTTTTTCCTGTAATATTCTCTGATAGGTCTTTATAATAGCTACGGCTTTATCATGATTTATGCCTGCGCTCAGGGCATATGCGTTGGAAAGGGTTACCTGGGTTGATTCATCCACGCCCAGATTTCGTTTGACCCCTGGATCCTCCGGAATATGATGGGTGTAAAATTCACCATTCCAGCTTAATTCATCAATCCTTTTCCGGATTCCGTCTCCGGTTGATTTTATTTTTTCTGCCTCAGCTGTTCGTCCTGTGTACATGAGCATTTCAGCAAGATAATCGCAGCTCGCAGCCATTCTCACGTTATCTCCGTACATAATTCCAAAGCGGGTTTTGTCAAGGTATATCCTCATCGTGTCATTACCCGCAATCCTGCTGTCTTCGGTCGACTGAAAATCCCATATATCAATGGTATAACCTCTTTTCAGAAGTTGGTATTTCTCACTCCACCGGTAGGGGCTTGATGTGGCATAATTCACTGCTTTAATACAATGATCGAGCAGACCGGCC
>CAZNFR010000166.1:2800-4112 GCA_964572225.1 uncultured Bacteroidaceae bacterium | reverse complement strand
CCTCCAGGTTCTTCACCTGATCCAACCCCTTCATATCTTCTCCTGATGGAAAATGGACTATAATATCGGGGGCAAGGATCTCCTCAGCCACCTTCCAGTTGCATGCTATGAAAAGGTCATTGTGCCAGCGTTCGGCCAGTTTTTTGTTCTGCTCAGTAAGCTGCAGTTCTGCCTTAAGCTCATCTAGCTCAGTTGTGGCTCTCTTTTCCTGGCAGGATGTGATCAACAAGAAAGCCAGTGCGACTATGATTAGTGTATTATTTTTCATTGCTTTGGTTTTTAAAATAGGCATACCACTCAATGATTTTGTCATCTTTTATTTTTGCAAGAACCATACCTTTGTAAACTCCGGTTTTAAAGTATGCGGTCCATTTCACCACCACTTTATTGCCTTCAACCACACATTCCTCAAAGTCGACCTTTTCTCCGGTACTCTCCTTCTCCTTAAACATATTGATCAACCCGTCATAGTCAAGCCAGGGCTCTCCGAATAAAAACATCTTTACGTTCTTGTCCACCACATTGGCAACCTCATTTATATCCCCATTTATTTGAGCTAACATCAAACGCTCAACGATAGCTTTATTCTTTTCCTGATGAGATTGTGCCATGGCAGCTGCGGCCAGGGTCATGAACACAAAAGATAGAATGATTACTCTTTTCATGATTTTTGATTTTTAAGGTTAGGTTATCTTCTTTGCAGTTAGTTTCATAGATAAAGCACTATATACCAAAAGTATGAATTCCACGTAACAGGAATCTACCAATCTGGTTTCAAATTCTTTTGCTTTCGTTGCATTCAGGGCTATTTGCGAATTCGCAGGGGCTACAACCATGCAATTTCCTGAAACTGTCGGAAAAGTGTGCGGGATTTTTATAGCCAACGCTGAATGCTATCTCTGAAATATTTCCGGTCTTCTTCTTGAGCATCTCTGCAGCAAGTTTTAAGCGGTAGTTGATGATAAATTCGGTGGGACTCATGCCGGTTATCAATTTCATCTGACGAAACAGTTTTGTCCTGCTCATAGACAATCCCTGTGCGATATTCTCCACAGAAAAACTGTCATCTGAAAGGTGGATATCGACAAAGTCAATCACTTTTTTAAGCAGCTGGATATTTTCAGATTGCAGGGATCTGTCTTTTATTTTATCGGAGGTCAGGCTATTCAGTAATTCACCCTGAAATTGCTTTTTAAGTTGACCCAGTTCAAAGGTTTTTTCCTGCAGATACCTGGCAAGGTTCAGGTTTCTCCTTCGCAGTGTGATGAAGATGAAAAAAACAAAACGAAGAACGACAACGGAAGGTTTTGAA
>CAZNFR010000166.1:0-2790 GCA_964572225.1 uncultured Bacteroidaceae bacterium | reverse complement strand
TGGCCCATTTCGGTAACCAGGCGGAGGTATGAATATTAAATGCAATTTCCTTTTCCGGACCCCATTGTCCGGTGAAATTCGCTCCCCTGTAGTGAAAAATGTATTTTCCGGGTTTCAGGTTCTGGTAAGAGAATAGGGGAGAATTTGATTCCTGCCATACTGTATCCTTACCCTCCAGAAAAGTCGCATACCTGTTCAATTCAGGATTTCTGTAACTCAGGACAGACAGTATAACCTCCAGATTGTTTTCATCATGATCCAGTTCGGAACCTGAAAGCAATGCATATGTTTCACCGTTTATTTTACTCTGTGAGATGATTGTGGTGGATTCATTTAATTCCGGAAGGACATGGCTGTATCGCCTGATTTCAGTATCACTCAAGAAATGAATGTCCTGGTCCGGGCCACGAAACATATACGAAAAAGACTTTTTGCCGGGCTGACCGATTACGTGGTATAACCTGTCATTCTCCAAATCGTATACATCCATACCATTCGCATGGGATATCCACAGGAATCCACTGGTATCCGCCAAAATCTGCCTCACCTCCTTGCGATCAAAATGATCCAGAGATCTGATATCCCTCTCCTTTATCCTGCTAATACCAGCATTTGTTGCAATCCAGAGCTCGTCATCTATCTGGACCATGTGATTGATCATTCCCTGCACAGAGGTGGTTGTTTCGGGGCCGGCATTGTATTTTTCTATTTCATTTGTCAGCGGATTGATGATGTTGATCTCCCCTTCCACAGTCCCTAGCCATAGTTTTTCTCCATACAATTCCATGGAGGTAATATGGTTTGAAGAGAGCGATGACAGGTCCCCGGGATGATATACAAAACTGGAGTATTCCCCGGTTTCCGTATACAGCCGGTACACTCCCCTATCGAACGAGCTGATCCAGCAATCTGAGCCATTGGTGATCAATCCTGAAACGCTGATCTCTGGAAGCTTTTCCCTGATGATCTCATTTACCTGAAAGGAGCTTTCATCCATCTCTAAGCCGACCAATTCATCATCCGAGGTAATCCATATCCTGTTTTCAGGATCAATACATAAAGCCGTAATATCCTTTCCCAGGATCAACCGGCAGGTATCGAATTCTTTTGTTACCAAAAAAAGGCCTTCCGTAGTTGCTATGACCAGATAATCGGATTTAAAAGGCACAACATCACGTATTGAAGTCAATGGGAACGGGGAGACCGAAGTGGGAAGACTGAGATAGGAAAACAGATCCACATCGTAACGATAAATATTTCCCAAAGTAGTGGCCAGCCATATGCTGCCATCTTTATCTTCAAACAGAACCGTTGGTTGTTCAACCCGGTAATTGAAGTCAAGATTGCAATATCGTTGAATCCCAAGTCCGGGATCATAGATATTTATATTATCAGGAACTGCATTCCAGACCGATCCCCTGCTGTCACAGAGCAGTATCTGCCAGGGTATAAAAGTAGGGGGCAATGTTTTTGAATTGATCTCAGAAGGAATGGTCCTGATCAGTTTCTGATTGTCATCAAGAATAATTATCTCCGATACACCTCCGGCCCAGATATGGCCTTTGGTGTCTTCTGCCATCTGTCCATACAGGAACCTGCCATTATCATGTTCGATTGTTACGGGAATCGCCTCATCAGCAGGCAGAATGGCCATTCCGTGCCATGTACTGATCCAAAGTGTCGAATCTGCTGCGGTAAATAAGCCATGGACCACATCAGAGGGCAGGCCATCTTCCCTGGTTAATTTTTTAATCAGACCATTTGAAAATGAGTAATATAACAATCCCTGGTTTGTTCCCAGCCACAGGTGGTCATTGTCTTGAGCAATCATTGCATTAATACAACCGTCCTGGATGGGTTCATATGATACTTTTCCAACTGACCCGGGATCAATGATATACAGACCCTTGGCGGTCGATACTGCTAAATCAGCGTTAATGGATTCAAGTATACCTGTAATACAAACTTCACCTTTGACATTACTTATAGATATTGTATCCATCCGGTTCCCATCATAAGACAACAGGCAGTTTTTCCCCGAAAACCACATCATTCCCCTTTGGTCCTGGTATATGGTATGAATCGGCCAAAATATTTCTTCTGAGATGGCAAGTTTATTGAATACAATATGATCCTTCACTCCCTGGCTTGCCGAATAGAGAGGGAAAAGCGAAAGAAGGATTAGAAGTATGGTACAGATCCTATTCATAATCTTGCCACTATTTGCTTTTCTAAAGTTAAATTATTTATGCTTCAGAGTCAAAAATGAAAGTGAACAGGATGTGATAGTCCAGTAACTTGATAACTCAGCACATTTCGATTTGTGTGATTAATTGATGAAGCCTTGAGGTTATAGTGCATATGATCTATATTATTGAAGGTGAAGGTGCGCTGGTGAATGAAAAAGGGGAAGAAACACCCCTGAAAGCCGGGGATTTTGCCCTGGTAAACCCGGATGAAAAGCACCAGTACCGCAACAAGGGCGACAAGCCTTTTAAGATGATCTGCGGGGTACCGAAGGAGTTTGAGTAACAGAAGAATTATTTGTCGTCATAGTGCTCAATGGCTGAAAATATTAGGACCACAACTCTATCTTCGTAAACTTTGTAGATAATACGATCTTTTTTATTAATACGCCTGGACCAGTATCCTGCCAGATTGTATTTAAGTTGTTCAGGATTACCGGTGCCCTCGAAAGGATTCTCCGTAAGCTCTTTTAAGATTTGCTCATTTTGAGAATATTCGATCTTTTACCAGATCTGTAGTGATATCGCAATTCCTTAGTCGCCC
>CAZNFR010000165.1:0-4275 GCA_964572225.1 uncultured Bacteroidaceae bacterium | reverse complement strand
ACGGAGCGTATCTGATCTCCAGGTATCAGTATCCGGATCTTTATTTTTCAGAGATCGAGGAACAGATCGAGATCCTTCGCAAGGATGCCTGGCTGGAACTTCACGATAACCTCACAGCACTCGAGAAGGTAAGGGTGTTGAATCATATCCTTTTTGCACAGCACCGGTTTAACCGTAATGCCAGCAATTTTTATTCCCCAAGGAACTCCTACATTAATCAGGTTCTCGAAACCCATAAGGGGAATCCCATTTCTCTTGCTGTGATTTATTCGGCCGTTGCCCAGCGTCTCGATCTCCCCATCTACGGTGTAAATCTTCCGCTTAATTACATTCTTGCTTTCAAGGATCCTTTTTTCCAGGACGACCCCTACGGCATACTCTTTTACATCAATCCGTATAACCGCGGAGCCATTCTGAACCGGAAGGACATAGATTTCTTCTTGAATCAGCAAAAGCTTGAACCGCAAAAGGATTACTACACGCCTTGCAGCAATACCATGACCATTGAGCGCATGCTTCGCAACCTGGTTTTTTCCTACGAAAAAATGGGGTACAGCGATAAGACGGAAGAAGTGACCATCCTAATGAACATCGTAAGGGAGGTAAACGATCAGACCCGGTAATAATCCCGGTACCAGTCGACAAAACGTCCTATCCCCAGGCTAATTGGTGTATCCGGTTTATAATCATAGTTCCTTACCAAACCGGAAATGTCGGCCCAGGTCTTTTCCACATCCCCGGGCTGAATGTCTTCCATATTCATAATGGCAGACTTACCTGTTTTTTCTTCAATGGCATGAATGAAATCAAGGAGCTTCACCGGCTGGTTATTCCCGATATTAAAAACGCGGTAGGGAGCTGAGGAGCTCCCGGGATCGGGATTGGCCGGATCCCAGGCGGGATCGGGAACCGGAATATCGGCGATCATACGGACTATCCCTTCCACGATATCGTCCACATAGGTAAAATCCCTTTCCATCTTTCCATGATTAAAGACCCGGATGGGTTTGCCGGCAAGGATGTTTTTAGTGAAAAGGAAAAGAGCCATATCGGGTCTTCCCCAGGGACCGTAAACAGTAAAGAACCGGAGTCCGGTGGAAGGGACCCCGAAAAGATGGCTGTAGGTATGGGCCATCAGCTCGTTCGATTTTTTGCTGGCTGCATACAGGCTCACCGGATGGTGGACCGTGTCAGAAACGGAAAAAGGCATTTTTTTGTTCAGTCCGTAAACGCTGGAGCTGCTGGCATACAGCAGGTGTTTTACCGAATGATGCCGGCAGGATTCCAGGATATTGAGGAATCCGGTTATGTTGGCGTCGATATAGGCCTGCGGATTGGTAAGACTGTAGCGGACTCCGGCCTGGGCTGCCAGATTGACGACTACCTCCGGCTTAAACTCAGAAAAAACCTCACTTAATCCCAGCTTATCGGCCAGATCCAACTTCCGGAAAAAATAAGAATCGTAGTTTAAACTTCTGTATTTATCAGCAAAATGATCCCTCATGGGGAATCCGGCCTCCCTGAGTCGGTCGAACTTCAGGTTTACGTCGTAATAATCGTTTATGCTGTCGATACCAAACACCTCATGCTCTTCCGAAAGCCGGTTAGCAAGATGAAAACCGATGAAGCCGGCGGTACCTGTAATAAGAATTCTCATGATTTGTTGGATTTTGAGCGGACACTCAAAAATACATAAATTATTTCCGCCTCCGGAAAAAATCTGTCCCTACTTGGCAAAACTCACTGCCCGGGTTTCCCGGATCACCGTAATTTTTACCTGTCCGGGGTAGGTCATCTCATCCTGGATCTTTTTGGCAATATCATAGGATAGGGCTTCGGCGTCCTTATCGGAAACCTTTTCACTACCCACGATCACCCGCAATTCACGTCCAGCCTGGATGGCATAGGTTTTCAGCACACCGGGATAGGAAAGAGCGAGGGATTCAAGTTCCTTAAGTCGCTTAATATAGGATTCCACCACCTCGCGGCGGGCACCCGGACGGGCACCTGAGATCGCATCACACACCTGGACAATGGGAGAGATCAGCGAGGTCATTTCCACTTCGTCATGATGCGCACCAATGGCGTTGCAGACCTCCGGCTTCTCTTTGTATTTTTCGGCAAGCTTCATACCCAGGATTGCATGAGGCAATTCGGGCTCATCGTCGGGCACTTTGCCAATGTCGTGGAGTAATCCGGCCCGTTTGGCCATCTTTGCATTGAGTCCGAGTTCCGTAGCCATGATGGAACAGAGATTGGCGACTTCACGGGAGTGTTGGAGGAGATTCTGTCCGTAGGAGGAACGGTATTTCATCTTACCGATAAGGCGGATCAGCTCGGGATGCAGACTGTGTACACCCTGGTCGATGGCGGTACGCTTGCCCACCTCGATCACTTCCTCCTCGATTTGTTTCCGGGTTTTTTCCACCACCTCCTCAATGCGTGCGGGATGGATCCTGCCATCGCTTACCAGTTGATGCAAAGCCAGCCGCGCTGTTTCCCGGCGAATGGGATCAAAGGCTGAAAGGATAATCGCTTCGGGGGTGTCATCGACAATGATCTCAACCCCGGTAGCAGCTTCAAGGGCACGGATGTTCCTACCTTCTCGGCCGATGATGCGGCCTTTCATTTCATCGGAATCGATATTGAATACTGTTACCGCATTCTCAATGGTCTGTTCGGTGGCCACCCGTTGAATGGTTTGCACCACGATACGCTTGGCTTCCTTGTTTGCGGAGATCTTTGCCTCTTCCACGATATCGTTGATGGCAGACATGGCCTCGTGTTTGGCCTCATCCCTCAGGGATTCGATCAGCTGACTCTTGGCTTCTTCTGCTGAAAGTCCGGAAATGGTCTCCAGCTGTTCCACCTGTTGTTTATGCGATTTCTCCAACTCTTCTCTTTTCTTTTCCACCACTTCCAGCTGGAGATCCAGATTTTCCCTAACGGCTTCAGTTTCCCTTACTTTCCTGTTGAGTTCCTCCACTTTCTGAGAGAAAGAGCTCTCTAATTGTTTCAGGGTGTTTTCGCGCTGGGATATTTTCGAATTCTTCTCATTGATGAGCTTCTCATGCTCGGTTTTCAACTGAAAGAATTTTTCTTTGGCCTGCAGGATTTTATCCTTTTTGATTACTTCAGCCTCATTCTGGGCTTCTTTAATAATTCCTTCACTTTTATTCTTAAGGGCTGTCTGATAAACAAAATAAGTTATCAATCCGCCGACAAGAAAAGCGCCTACGCCAATGATTGCTAGCCAGACGGCCGACATTTCAACCATGGCAAGTATAATTGTTATCATCAGTTCATGAATGTTTTAAATGTAAAAAACCCGCAAGGCTTCTTCAAGATTTATTAAAACCCCATAATAGTATGGTTGGAGATGCCAATTCAGGTTGAGTTTCCGTCGATTGCCGAAGCAATACCCGAAGGTTACGGCCTGCTCTTGTTGAATTGAGCTTTGCTCCAATGTTTTAACTGTTGAGTTTCACAAATTTTTGAAGAAACAATGCGGGCAACTCTTAAATTATTTTAAAGAACGTTACTACTCTTTATTTAAAAAAGATTCCAGTTCATCATTAACTTCTCTCAGACTCTCTTCAAAAGGCGATGAATCGGCTTTTTTTTCCATCTCCAGATTCAGTATCACAAATTGCAGTGCAGCCATCGCAATGAAATCCTGTGTATCCTTGTCCGTGTACTTTTGCTTGTACTGCAATATCTTCTCGTTTATCAGCCTCGCCGCCTTTCGGATCTTCTCTTCGTCCTCTCTGTCAATTCTCAAAGGATAATATCTTTCCGCAATATTTACCTTGATCGACAGCTTCTCTTCCATTCGGGTCTGTTATCTGTTTAAAAGAGCAATACATTTGTCAATTTCCCGCACCATCCTGTTTACTCTGATCCTGGCATCATGACCCTCTTCCGTGTCAGCCGCCAGGGTTTTAGCGAGCTTCAATGTATTATACTTATGCTCCAAGATTTCAAATTCTGATCCCTGTTTTTCAAATTGATCTTTCAGCTCCCTTAGTTCCGACTCCAGCAATTCCGACCTTTTTCTCTCATTCTCCAGCTTTGTCATAAGCTTTTTCAGATTGTTCCTGAGGGTTCCTAGTATTTCAATCTGATCGGCATTCATCAGAAAATATTTAGTTAATACAAATATAACATTGGTTTCATAAATAAAAAAATTCGCCCTCATTTTTCCACAAAACCACCTAAAATTATAGATTTACATTCTTTACACCTGATTAAAACAGTTATGGGTTCTATGAGGCG
>CAZNFR010000164.1:0-4389 GCA_964572225.1 uncultured Bacteroidaceae bacterium | reverse complement strand
TGTGTTTTGTAAATGGATTGACCGGAATTTGCGGAACTCCAAGGTTTTTGGGCAGTTTTTTCCGGTTTTCAGCATCAAAAGACCACTTACCTCCAGTGGGTTTGCCTTTTCCATCCAAAAGAATACCTCGTTTAATTCTTTGTCGCCTGTAATAGGAATGAAGGAAAGGTTTTTTGGTTTCCTTCAGGTATTCCTGAAAATCATCTGGAGAATTTAGAAATCCCTGTGATTCCCGTTCTTCGTATTCGAGTCCTGAATTTTTGCAAAATGAACGGATTTCTTTCCTGAAAAAATTATCTTCCAGGCGGTATCCTTTTATTCTTTTGATGTCATATTTCTGAATTACTGAAAGCAGTTTTTCGGTGTATTTTTGGTTCCTTGAGTTATCATCGAGTCTGAAATATTCCAGATTGTGATTCTTTTTTATTTGGTCGGCGTGGGATCTCATGGAGGAAAGGAAAAAGACTAATTTATGTTTGTGATACCGGAAATGGGTACATAGACCTTCATCTTCAGCCATAAAGAACACAGAATCCGGCTCTGGTTCCAGAATTCTGTGGTCCGGGAAAAGGTTATCCCCCGCTATTAATATTAAGGTTCTTTTTTTCATTTAGATTGCCCCAAACTCTTCTCGGTTTTATTCCTCTTTCTTTCGGAAAAATAAATGAAGAAAGGCACCATCAGACCTATCATTGCCTGTTGATGCCTTTTCTATATTATTCATATATAGTTATTTATACATTAATCCCCGTTTCTTGAGAAGGGGTTCAATGCCAGGTTCCTTCCCTCTGAACGCAAGGTACAGATCCATTGCCTCATTGGTTCCGCCCTTTTCCAGAATATTCTTCCGGAAGGCCATCGCAGTTTCCGGATCAAACAAATCCCCTTTTTCCTTAAAAGCCTGAAAGGCATCGGAATCCAGAATTTCAGCCCATATATAACTGTAATATCCGGAGGAGTAACCACCGGAGAATATATGATTAAAATAGGTACTCCGGTACCTTGCTTCGATATCCTCGATCAGACCGATCTTATTCAGGGAGTTTTTTTCGAATTCGCTGACTTCAATATCTGCATTCCCGGGAGTAAGGGTATGATAATCCAGATCCAGGAAGGAAGCAGCAAGGTATTCGGTGGTAGCAAAACCCTGGTTAAAGTGACGGCTGGCCTCCAGTTTTTTGATAAACTCTGCTGGGATGATCTCACCCGTCTTGTAATGAGTTGCATAAGTCTTTAATACTTCAGGTTCGAGGGCCCAGTTTTCCATAATCTGTGAAGGCAATTCCACAAAGTCACGGGTAACCGATGTTCCTGAAAGACTTCCATACTTGCATTGTGAAAGGAGTCCGTGCAGTGCATGCCCGAATTCATGAAAGGTGGTGAGCACTTCATCCACTGTCAGAAGTGCCGGGGCATCTGCAGTAGGTTTGGTGAAATTAAAATTTGTAGTTACCACAGGCCTGATATTCTCCCCGTTCAGCACTTTTTGACCACGGTATTCACTCATCCATGCGCCTGACCTTTTGCTTTCCCTGGGATAGAAATCCATATAGAGAATTCCCAAATGACTTCCATCGGCATCTTTGACCTCAAAAACCTGTACCTCCTCATGATACCCGGGTACATCCGTTTTTTCCTCAAAGCTGAGACCATAAAGTTTGGTAGCAACCAGGAAGGCTCCGTCTCTGACATTTTCAAGGACAAAGTATTCACTGAGTGATTTTTCATCCAGATCATATTTTTCCTTTCTTAATTTTTCGGTATAGTACCACCAGTCCCAGGGTTCCAGTTCAAAATCCTCTCCCGAGGCAAGAATGATCTTTTGCAGGTCTTCGGCTTCTTTCTTAGCCATTTCAAGGCCCGGTTTCCATACTTTATCAAGAAATTCATACACTCTCTCAGGATTTCCGGCCATATTATTATCCAGAATATAATGTGAATGAGTTTTATAACCGAGTAGTTCAGCCCTTTGTGCTCTGAGATTTACAATTTTTTCTATGAGTGCCTTGTTATCATGCTCATTTTCGTTGTTAGCCAGATTAATATATCCCTTATATAGGTCCTCTCGCAATTCACGATTATCTGCGTAGGAAAGAAAGGGGATCATGCTGGGCTTTTGTACCGTAAATATCCATTTACCCTCCTGGTCTGAGGCGCTGGCAAGGGCAGCTGCGTTTTCAATTGCTCCGGAAGGGAGGCCCGACAGATCCTCCTCATTTTCGATTACCAGTTTAAAGTTATTGATTTCACTCAATACATTCTGTCCAAATTTTAAGGTTAATAAAGACAGTTCCTCATTTATGGTTTTTAACCTTTCCTTGGCTTCAGGATCAAGATTGGCTCCACCGCGAACGAAATACTTATAGGTTTCTTCCAGAAGCCTCATCTCCTCGGAACCCGGTTCCATGCTTTCCTTTTGGTTGTATACTTCTTTAATTCTCTGAAAAAGTTTGTCATTCAAAAGGATATTATCTCTGTGAGCGGATAGTTCCGGAGATAGCTCCTGGGCTATCTGCTGCATTTCTGGTCCGGTGAGGGAACTGTTTAAATTGAAGAAAACCGCACTCACCCGGTCCAGGGTAGCACCTGCTCTTTCAAGAGCCAGCACGGTATTTTCAAAATCAGGTTCCTCTTTGGAATCAATAATGGCATTGATTTCCTGGGTATGCTCCGACATGGCTTTTCTCATGGCTGGAGCAAAGTGCTCGAGTTTGATCTCATCGAAAGGGGGTACCCCAAACGGGGTGGTAAATTCACTTAAAAGCGGATTATTCATATCACTCTCTTTTTGATCGGTTTTGCAACTGCCGGCAAGAAGGATCAGTCCGGCGAATATCAAAGTTCCGAATTGTTTAAGATTGGGCATAGCTTTAGTTTTTTGGGGATTAAAAGCCCGAAAATACTAAATGGAGTTCAAAAAATCTATGTTAAACAACCTGTTTTAGCGGCTTGGTCAGACTTAAAGCTTAACGGAGAATTGAACTATATTCAGGATCACTTCCACTGCCTTACCCATCGATTCCAGGGGAATAAATTCATACTTTCCATGAAAATTATGTCCGCCGGTAAAAATATTTGGTGTCGGGAGACCCATATAGGATAACTTTGAGCCGTCGGTCCCTCCCCGTATAGGTTTAACCACTGGCTGAATTCCCGCAGCCTTCATGGCTTTTTCAGCAAGTTCCACAATATGAATGTGAGGTTCAATTTTCTCTCTCATATTGAAGTATTGATCTCTAATGTTCAGTTTTACCATTTTTTTGGGAAGAGATGAATTCATCTCAATTGCAATATCATGCAGCTTTTTCTTACGCTTTTCAAATATTTGCCTGTCATGATCCCGGACCAGGTATCTTAATCGTGCTTTTTCAATACTTCCCTGCATTTCGATTAAATGAAAAAAACCCTGATAACCTTCCGTATTTTCCGGCCTTTCTGCGAAGGGCAATTTCGAATGAAATTCAACAGCAAGGTTTTGGGCATTAATCATTTTATCTTTTGCAGTACCGGGATGGACAGATATGCCCTCAAATTCCACAACCGCAAGAGCAGCATTGAAATTTTCAAACTCCAGTTCCCCAATTTCCCCTCCATCCAGGGTGAATGCAAAATCGGCCCCGAATTTTTCGACATTAAAATGATCTGCCCCCCTGCCAATCTCTTCATCAGGAGTAAATGCAATGCAAATGTTCCCATGCCTGATGCCGGGATTGGAAATGAGAAATTGCACAGCAGTCATGATCTCTGCAATCCCGGCTTTGTCATCGGCCCCCAGCAAACTTGTTCCATCGGTGGTAATCAGGGTTTGCCCTTTGTATTTCAACAGTTCAGGGAATTCTGAAGGTGAAAGCTTTATGTTTTCCGCCGAATTGAGTTCAATAATATCTCCCTTATAGTTTTCCACAATCTGAGGCCGTACATTTTTCCCATTAAAATCAGGACTGGTATCCATATGGGCAATGAACCCGATGGAAGGGACAGAAGACCTGGTATTTGAAGGAATGGAAGCCATCACATATCCTTTTTCATCCAATTCCGCATTATTGATCCCCATCTCCTTCAACTCGGTGACCAACATTTTCGCCAGCGTCAATTGTCGGGCTGTGGAAGGAATTTCAGTGGAGTGCTCATCCGATTGAGTGTCTGTTTTACAATATCTAATAAACCTCTCTTTTATCTCATTAAGATTTAAACTCATATTCTTTATATTTCTATCCCCATAATGTGTCTATTTTAACAAGAAGAAAGGTCTTTAGTTTAAGTCGCGTTAGGAAACCGGACCACTATTTTGTAACTTACTGTTTTTCAACTTCGTTTAATTTTCTAATGAATAGTTGATAAATATCAGTACATCGTTTACATAAAATATCAGCACTTCGTTTACATCTA
>CAZNFR010000163.1:0-4429 GCA_964572225.1 uncultured Bacteroidaceae bacterium | reverse complement strand
TTGCTTGTTCTAATCTGTAATTGATTAATGCTTTTCTATCCACATCTTTAATCATGCGTAATACCCTTGGTTTAGTGCATTTATAAAAATCGGCTGTTTTCCTCGGGGGGTGTCAAACTCTGCCTCACTTAGCACATGAGTATCTGTGATGATATTATATTTTAAATCAATTTCATAGCAGATATCAGAAATCAATCGTTCCAGTTTCCAATTTTCTTTATTTTTTACAACAATTAATATATCATAATCAGATTCTGGCTTATTATCAGTTAATTGCGAACCAAAAAGAACAACAGCCCTTAAATTATCTTTCAGATGAATAGATAAATCAGTTTTCAAATCTTCCAGTATTTTGATTTTATTTGGATGCATAATTCACTTTTTAATCAAATATACTAATTCAAGGCTTATTTATTGATAGTTGGTTGTTTTTTCTATCTAACGCTGATAAATAATCAAACAGGATCAACACAGTGAAATAGATTGGCAAAATAATGATTTACAAACCAATACCTGCCATTCCGGCTGTTTTTTTCAAGTGATCCAGTTTATGATCGGGATCGATATTGATATCGGTAAGCACAAAAACACGGGGTTTGTCATTGCTACCGGCGAAAGTCATCAAGGTGGAATTGAAAAATAAACTCAGGGTAACAAGCTTATTTGGGAGTCTGGGATTCATTATTTTCATTTTTATTAACGATTAAGCATTCTTGCCGGAATCCGGGTTCCTCATTTTAGGGTTGCTATGGACTGTTGATTCAGGCTATTGATTCAAAGTTAGCTTTTTACCGTATATTTGTATCAAACAACGGTATGAAAAGTATTTCCAAAGAATTGATAGGAGCTGCGGCAATACCGCTTATACTTGCAGTATTAAAGCGGGGGGATAGTTACGGTTATGAGATTGTTCAGGAGGTTAAGGAACTAACCGGGGAAAAGATAGCATGGAAAGAGGCAAGTATATACCCTGTGCTGAAGAAAATGGAGAAAAACGGGATGATTAAATCTTACTGGAAAGTCAAAGAGAATAGTCGGCCAAGAAAATATTACACATTACTTACCGAAGGTAAAAAGCAGCTCAGGATAAATTTGGAAGAATGGAATTTAATTCATTCCACATTAGAGAAAATTCTGACTACCTGATTGCTTTCCTTCATCCTTCCAACCAACTTTTTGGGTGAATGAGTTTCTGCAGCCCTGTGGAAATGGATATCACTTCCGTAGGGGTGCGTTTTTTTTTAAATAATAAACCCAAATTAAATTAGTCAGGGGTTTTAAAACCATTGTATAAATCTGTTCATTGCAAATGAAAAGTATCATATATTTACAATGAATGAACAGTTTTTTTGCTTAATGATGCTTAAACCTGACCTGCAACGAATTGCTGGAGGCTATGGATTATGTAAACATAAAAACCGGGACCATTATAAGCTTGAATCAAAAAGACAGCATTAAAAGGAAAGGATCCGAAATCAAGGTCATTCCTTTCTTTGAGTCTTATCTCACCAACGAATAAACCAGCTCGCCTTGTGGTCCAACTATCTTATCATGAGTTTGTACCATTTATTTCTCAACCATCTTTAATAAGGATCTTTTTACATTTTCGCTCAGGTTATCTGTATAAGGTGAATTGCTTAACAATCCAATCTCGTTTTGAAGTTCCGGATGCTTGCCGGCTATCCTGACCATTAGCTTAAAGGCGTTAAACCTGACCGAAGGTTTTTTGCCGATTTTTTCCCAAACGTCCATGCAGATGTTAAACAGCTTACCCTCCTGTTCTTTATTCAGATTCATCTTATAAAGAACAATAAAAAGATCCCGTTTCTGCTCATCTGCAAGAGTGGGGAGATTTGAAATAATGTCTTCCAAATAAGGTCGAACTTTTTTATCGTTCCCGTCCATGCAACTCCATAGCAACCAGGCAGCCCTCCAGGAGTATGGCTGTTTACGGGTGAAGGACAAACAGATCAGTTCGTTGAAGTACTCAGGATGTTCATTGATATAGCCTACCAGATCCTTTTTGTAGGCATTTAGCAGTTTATGCTCCAATGGACTTTCCATTGCTTGTTATTCAAGTACGGGTCCGAGAATGATCTCACCCCAGTTGTAGGGTGGTTCCCCATAAGCCGGACCACTGCCCCAGGGATCACTTTTGTTTATCCATCGTAGTCCGTTGGAAGCATGTGTGGTTCCTCCACTGGAGCTTACTCCTACGGGCAGGTGCTCGCCCGGATCCCGGTCATTAAATCCACCACTAAATCCAATCCCGGTTCCTGCTTCCGGTTCACCCGAAAACCCTTCACCGATCTGTTCCCAGGGGATAAACCACTCCTGGGCCCTGTAGAAAGGATCCGTCTTAACCGTTTCAATCTGTATTCCGAAATACTTTTTCAGATCATCGAAACTCCAGAAGGTTGCATGGATGTCCCAGGGATCGGGAATGGTTCTCTTAACTCCCACAGGCTTAGCCTCCCGACTTCCAAAATTGGCCTGGTACTGCACCGTGGTGTTGGTCCAGCCGAAGGAGGGTGAAACAAATATATCCCGGTTTTCAGTATCGCCTATTTCTTCGGGCGACCTGCTGTCGATCATAAAATCCACTGCATCAAACTCGTGCATAAACTGTTCATTCTCCGTTCCGATATAATCATTGGGTGAAGGGATATCCTGATCGTCGTTGACCGTAAAAAGGAGGTAGAGACCATCGGCCCCGTAGGCCGACCGGATCTCCATATTGGCATCGTGAGTAAGCACAAAATTAAACTGAGCTCCATCCCTGGCATTCGCCCTTTGGGTGAGGCTTATATGATCCTGCTGATCGCCGAACCTGGTCCAGAACCCGGAGATTTCGCCATCCTCGACAGAAAAGGAAGATTCATCCCTGGGACTCAGTCCGTAGGCTACCAGGGTGGATGATGGATCTTCAGGTTCGGTTATATTTATTTTTTGACCGTAATTCCGGGTTCCGGCTCCGGTCCTCCCGGTATTAAAAACCGCTTTTTGAACCGGGGTTTCCCAGCTTGACTCCGGATCGCGGATGAAGAAATGCATAGGAGAAGCCGTTCTTTTTATGCCTTTGTTGTCCTCCGCGATTACCGTAAGACAGTAAACCAGGGCTTGGGCTTCCAAAGTTATCCTGAGCACCGGCTCCTGGCCTTTTTCCACTTCGCCCAGTTTTTCCGCTCCGTTGTAGAAGGAAATCTTTTCCCAATCCGGAAACCCATCCGTATGGCATACCAGGTGAACGGTTTCCCCGGGATCTGCCACGGGTCCGCCCAGGCTGAACATGGTCCCCGGATCAGTATGGGTGTTCAGGGTCTTGTCAAACTCCCTTACTTTTATTTCCATGGGATTATGATGGCTTGCCATGGCCCGGTAGATAAAGGCCATGTCTTTGTTCAGCAACCATCCGGCAGTGGCTTTGTTATCCTGGTACTCTGACCATGAATCCACATAAACCAGTCCCTCATCCCAGCTGTCCAGATCGGCAAGCCAGCCATCCTTTCTTTCCAGTTCTTTCAGGTTGACGGGTCCTTTGCGCGGATCCGCATCTTCAGGATACCTTACTTTCACCGACTGTTCCACCAGTTTGGTATACACATCGAAAGCATGACCGTCTTCATGTCCCTTCAGCTCCACAGCCCAGGTCCACAACGCACCCTGAGGAAGCACATCGGCCATCATCCGGGTGAGCATATTCATCCCCCTTTCACCGGTGAGGGCATCGAACTTCCCAACGATGAAAATACCGGGGACTTTAAGGGCAGCGGCGACCGGAATTTCAGGCCTGGAGCCGCTCATGACGTTGGAAAGAAAACACAGGGCTTTTTCCGGGGCGTAGTTCACGAAGCCATAGGCCGTGGAGCCCCCGTTGGAGCTACCGTAAATAGCAAATGGAATGTTTTTCAGCTCGGGATGCTTACCCAGGGAAGCAAAGGATTCCAGGGCGTGGAAAAAGACCGCAGCCCCCTCTTCGTACACCCTTCGCCCGGGGAAGTTATGAAGTCCGGCCACTCCAAAACCCAGTCTCATGGCAAAATCCCGTATGTTTTTATCGCGTGCAAACTGCCGGCTGTCGCCGCTGCCTCCACCATGACCGGAGATCAGTATGCCTTTCACCGGTTGATCTCCGGGAGGCACCCAGAGTTTGATCATTTTGCGTCCTTCCGCATCCTTAAAATCGTAGTATTGGCCGTCCCACGAGATCTGGTCGCCGTTTTCGAGCCGGGTGATCTGTGCATTTAAGGGGTTCTGAGTTGAAAAAGCAAAGCAAGTGAAAAGGAGTAGCAATGCTCGCTGTAAACCGGTTTGTATATTCATCTTTTTACCTGCAATATAGAAAATTACCACGAGACATCATGATAATCACATTTCCATCCAACCCATAAATTCCGGAATATATACCTGGAAGATCCATGTCAGAAGA
>CAZNFR010000162.1:0-4455 GCA_964572225.1 uncultured Bacteroidaceae bacterium | reverse complement strand
ATAAGACCGGAATTGTCGAGATGATCTTTTTCTCTCTTGCACTGGCCGACAGGTTCAGAATCATGAAAATAGAAAAGGACCTGGGCCATAAAAATACCATCCTGACCCTCAGGGAGAACAGTGAGCTCAAAGACAGAATTATCCAACAGCTTAATGAGAATGAAAAGCTCAAGGATACAGTAAATCGAGAGCTTGAAGCCAAAGTAAAAGAAAGGACCAAAGAACTGGAAGAAGCCAACAATGTTATCCTTGAGATTAACCGTTTTCTTGAGGACAGTAATAATAAACTGGCTCAGGAAGTGCGAAAGATCTCCATTAACCGGGTGATGCAGAAAACCGTTACCTTCGATGAATTTAAAGAGATTTATCCGGATGATGACAGCTGTTACCGATTCGTGGAAAATCTTAAATGGTCGAAAGGATTTGAATGTAAAAAATGTGGTAATAAACGTTTCAGTGAAGGAAATACACCCTATTCCCGTCGGTGTTCCAAATGCAATTATATCGAAAGAATTACCTCAGATACCCTTTTCTCCCATTCCAAATTTCCCATTACCAAAGCTTTTTATCTGCTTTTTTTAGTCAACTCAGGTAAAAACTTCACCATCGAGCAGTTATCTGACATCCTGAAAATGAGGAAACAAACCGTATGGTATTTCAGGAAAAAAATCGAACAAACCATGCGCTCAGGCAAAAGCAGAAAAAAAGTACCCGAAGATGGTTGGAGTCGCTGGATAATCTGAACGGGCTTTCCTATACCTATCCTTATTTCCCCTTTAGTCAGAAACCGCAAAAAAAATGTTTGACCCGCAAAGGTCAACACCTGTATATATAATAGTTGTATAGGAATTTCTCTTTAGTCAAAAAGCGCAATTAATTTGGGTTAACATACTGATTATCACTATTTTATATCGCATTTTTCTTGAAATTTGGAAAATTATTCCGTAACATTGTCTTTATTCAAATTCCTGACAAAACTATGGATAACCGGCGGGACTTTCTGAAAAAAGCAACCTTACTGAGCGGTTCGCTTGCGGGTGTGAGCCTTACCCCGGCTCTTGCATCCAGAATAACTGAATTACGCAGCCTTCCTCAAAACGGTCAATTCATATCAATAGAAGGGAAAAAGGACCTGGGATTTGAACCTCTGGATCCCATTTTAATTACCGGGATCCCGGAATCTGAATTACTTGTATTGGATGGGGGTGGACAAACATACATTCAGGTTTCTGCATCCGAATCCTATCGCTTTCGTGCAGGGGGAAGATTGGGGAACCATTTGGTTTTACTCAAAGACAAGGAGGGTAAGATTCTGGATATGGCTTCTTTCGGGGTGCAGACCCGAACCTATATTCATGATGAGAAAGCATACTACCACAAACTTTTAAATACACTGTATTTTAGTATGTTAAGGGAGTTTGGTGCTTCCGATACGGTTCGGATCAACAATCGCTTTTATACCTTTTTTGTCCGCTGGCTGCGTGATCATGTCCACACCCTTAAGGGAATGAAATATTTCCATGGAGATCTTAAAAGCGGAATAGAGCTTTACTCCGACTTTCAGCGCGATGACGGAATGATCTGGGATAATATATATAACCGATCTGAAACCCCAAACTATTGGGAACAGCGTTTCGGATACGGAGGATTTATCAGGATTATTGAAGATTTTAAATATGAGTTAAAGAGGATTCCGGTTGAAAACGATGTGGAATACCTGTTCATCGAGGGCATCTATTACACATGGAAAGCCACGGGCGATGACACCTGGATGGCTTCCCTCCTGGATAAGGCAATCAAGGCTGTAGAATATAGCTTTTCAGACGAATACCGCTGGTCAGAAAAATATCAATTGCTAAAAAGAGGTTATACCATTGATACATGGGATTTTCAATCATCCTATGATGTTGCGCTTACCGGAGATCCCATGGTTGTTAAACCCGGGATTACCCGGTTCGGTATTATGTTTGGTGATAACACAGGAATGGTAGCCGCTTTGAAATACCTTTCCGAAATGCTTTCCGTTGCCGGCAGAGGAGAAGAAGCGGCTCATTATTCTGCCCTTTCGGAGGAACTAAAGAAAACATTGGATGCCCTTTCATGGAACGGGAATCATTATACTCATCACATTTCTGAAGATCCTTCCTTTACCCGCGATTTTGGGGTGGATACCGACAAACAGGTTTCCCTTTCCAATGCCTATTCCTTAAATCGCACACTCAGTCATGAACAGTGTCGTGCCATCATAAAAACCTACCAAAGGATAAGCCGGGAAATGCCCGACTCCTCTCCGGGTGAGTTCTATACCATCTATCCTCCTTTCAAAAAGGGGTATGGTGACCATAATTCCATGTGGGAGTATATGAATGGCGGGGTCACCAGTATTGTTGCCGGTGAACTGGCGCATGGTGCTTTTGAACATGGATTTGAAAAATACGGAGTTGAGATTCTGGATAAAGTAGAAAAGATGGCGGCCTCTACGGGTAACTATCTCCATTGCACCTATAAGGGTAAAATCAATCCGGAACCTGAACGATCCTTTACCCCGCTTTCTCTTTTGAAGGTTGCAAATACTGACACTTCGGGTGAAGGAAAAGAAGGTGTACCGGGATGGACCCTTGAAGGAGACAATGATCTCCATGAATTCCCCAGGGGCGAAACAGAACTTGGGGGTGTCCCCTTCTCGCTGATTGATCCGGCTAAGAATGGCAGGAAAGCCTGTCTGGGAATCTCTTTTCATGAAGCTTATACCCAAAAGGAAAGTCTGCCGGTCGGAGCAAAGGCCCGTTCGGTTTATATATTACAAACCCGCGGAGGAACAGGTATGCCTGCCGGGCAGTTGAACATCAATTACAGCGATGGTAACCGGCATGTAGTATTCATGGATGGCAGCCGGATTGGAAACTGGTGGTTTCCTGAGGTAAACTCCTCCCCGAAAGGCGGAATACATACCATCGTTCCCTGGAGGGGTAAAAACAACCATAGCATAAATGTAGGTGTTTACCTGACCGGAATTAACAATCCGCATCCACAAAAAACTATCGAAAATATTGAATTTCAAGCTCTTGACAATGGAGCAAAATGGATGGTCATGGGAGTCACCCTATCCGACACAGAGGTGTATTTTCCACAGGGTGTGGTTTCCTTCGGAATTCCGGATAACTGGGGGGCTGCAGCCAATGTCTATGCACTATTGGAAGGCCTGGCGGGTGTTAAAGACCTTTCTGTAACTTACCGGAAGGCTCAGATTGCTCCCAGGTGGGCAGCCGCCGGAACGGATAAGGTGAAAGTGTCTGTTTGTTATGAAGCTTCCGGTGGATATTCCTCCTACGAGTATGAACACCGCAAGGAACAAAAAGAAGTTTTCCTGAGGTATACCCATTCGGGTGATGACTCGGTTGTGAAGATCCTAATGCCGGAGAATCATGTACCATCTTTGGTAATGCTTGATGGTAAAGAGGTTGATTTCGAAACATTCAGGATTGAAGATTCCCGGTACGCACAGATTGAAGTTCAAAAAACCGGGGTAAGTGAAGTGCTTATAAAATATTAAGATGAGCAGGAAAGACAGAAGAGCGTTTATAAAAAATCTTATTGCTGCCGGAACAATACCAGCAGCGTTGCCGGTATTGGGAAACTCAAACCTCTCTGCCGGAAAGCTCATGGATTCTGAAAAGAATCCGGTTATGGACCCTCCTATTAATCAACGTTATTATCAACCCCTTGAAAATATCCGGATTTCCGGCAAAGGGGACGGAAAATTGTACGTTTACGATTCTGTAGGGAATGAGTATTTCCAGGGTGAATACCGTAATGGCCTCACTTTTAAGGCCGGTGGTTCCCTGGGTGATCAAGTGATACTGATGGAAGACAGGCGGGGTGAAATATCCGGAATCCTTTTCTTTAATGTACAGACAGAAACGTTTATTGATGACGAAGACGGTGAATTCAGTAAGTTGCTTACTACGCTTTACCGGACTATGACCTCCAGTAATTACGGAATTGGCAGAAGGGTTTTCTATAACGGCGAGTTTTACACCTATTTCAGCAGCTGGTTCCAGGATCACCTTTATGCCATGAAGGGAATGCGCTATTTTTATCCTGAGTGGAAATCGGGCGTGGATCTTTATGCAAGGGCACAAAGGGAAGATGGCATGCTCCACGATAACTACAAACATCGGTATGAAAAGAACGGAAGCTGGAGTCACCGGTTTGATTACGGAAATTTTGTTTACGTCCCTGAGGATCCGCGCTCTGATGCGATATTCGTAAGGGTTCCTGTCGAAAACATTGCGGAGTTTTCCTTTATTGAAGGGGTCTACTCCACCTGGCAGATTACCGGCGATGATCCGTGGATGGCCGGTCTGCTCGATCATTGTATTAAAGCAGTGAATTATGCCACATCAAGCCCATACCGGTGGAGTGAGAAATACCAGCTTCTGAAAAGAGGGTATA
>CAZNFR010000161.1:0-4496 GCA_964572225.1 uncultured Bacteroidaceae bacterium | reverse complement strand
CCCGGTCGTTCGAGAAACGGTAGCCGAAATGTTCCATCATATTGCTGGATCCCGAGGCCGAAGAAATTCCGTAATTGCCATGCTTAGCCACCTTTCCTCCGGCACCCGCCACCACGAAGGAACTCAGAGTGGAAATGTTAAAGGTGTTCTTCCCGTCACCCCCGGTACCACACATATCTATGGTGTTAAATCCATCCAAATCGGTTCGCAGGCATAGCTCCAGAAGGGCATCGCGGAATCCGGAGAGCTCCTCCACAGTGATGAGCCTCATCATAAAAACCGTCAGAAAAGCCGCCACCTGCGATGAATTGTATTCCCCTTTACCAATTCCCAGTAAAATACCATGGGCCTCCTCCCTCGATAAGGTCTGGTGATGCGTCAACTTAAGTAAGGTCTCTTTCATATTCCTGGAATTTATCTGATATTATACTCCTAACCAATTCATCAACATCTGCTTACCATACCTTGTAAGCACCGACTCAGGGTGAAACTGGACCCCCCTGAGATCATACTCCCTGTGCCTTACAGCCATGATCATCCCTTCCTCATCTCTCGCAGTTACCTCAATGCTTCCGGGGAGCTTATCCTCGCGGATCACCCAGGAATGGTATCTCCCCGCAGTAAAACTCTCAGGAACATCCCTGAAGATCAACTCATCCCCGACCTCAACTTTCATATAGGTGGAAACCCCGTGATAAACCTTGTCCAGATTTAGTAATTCACCTCCGTAACTCTCGGCGATGGCCTGGCAACCCAGACAGACACCGAATATACTCTTCGTGGGCGCCAGCTCCCGTATCATCGGAAGCGTGATACCGGCATCCCTGGGCACGCCGGGTCCCGGGGAGATTATGATCTTATCAAAGGCCGAAACCCCTTGTATATCAATCTGATCGTTGCGGAAGACCTCCACCTTCAACCCGGATAATTCCCTTACATACTGGACAATGTTATAGGTAAAGGAATCATAGTTATCAAGTACCATTATTTTCATCTGCGTATTTTTTATGGAATCGTATTCATTTGCTTACATTTCACCGGCCATGCTGATGGCCTTTTTTAATGCCCCGAGCTTGTTGTTCACTTCCTGAAGCTCATTTTCTTCCACCGATGCGGCCACAATACCTGCCCCGGCCTGGTAAAACAGTTTGTTGTTCTTACTCAGAAAAGACCGGATCATGATGGCATGATTTATTTCCCCGTTAAATCCCAGATAACCCAGAGCCCCCCCGTAAAATCCACGATTACGGTTCTCATAGCGGTCAATCAGTTCCATGGCCCTGAATTTGGGTGCACCCGAAAGTGTTCCTGCCGGAAAAGAATCCCCGAATACCTGAATGGGATTATATCCCCTGGTAAGCCTGCCCGTAACCTCCGATACCAGATGAATCACATGGGAGTAATACTGTACCTCCCGATAGGTATTTACCATCACATTGTCGGAATTCCTTCCCAGATCATTTCTGGCCAGATCCACAAGCATAACATGTTCGGCATTCTCTTTTTCATCGTTGGTCAGATCAATCGCCAGCTGCCTGTCCTGCTCATCATTACCCGTGCGGCGGAAAGTGCCGGCAATGGGATTGATCCTGGCCATACCCTGCTCAATGATAAGTTGAGCCTCCGGTGAAGACCCGAACAGGCGGTACCCTCCGTAATCAAAATAAAACAGATAGGGTGAGGGATTGATACTCCTCAGGGCACGGTATACATTGAATTCATCCCCCTTGAAATCCTGCCTGAACTGACGGGAAAGTACCACCTGAAAAACATCGCCCAGATAACAATGCTTTTTACCCATCCTTACCATCTCCATGTATTCTTCATCCGTAACGTTGGAGGTCTCTTTTTCCCCGGGGATAAAGCGGAAAGTACCCACACTCCGGTTCGAAAGTAACTCAAGAACCTGATCGTAATGATGATCCTCCCCCTCCAGACAGTTCTCAAGGACATACAACTGATTGTTAAAATGATTGATGGCAATAATGTAGCGATAAAGAGAATAGTTTACCTCGGGTATGGCACAATCCTCACTCACCGGATTTTCAAACTTAAGTGTCTCAAAATGACACACCGCATCGTAGGAAGTGTAACCGAACAATCCGTTGGTTCCCATGGCGGAGGTATCGTTTCCGGGCTCCAGATCAAAAGAGTGGATAAAGGAATCCAACTCCCTTGCCAAAACTCCATGGCCGTCGATCTTCTTCTCTTCCACATGCTTACCGGGATAGCTCATTCGGATTTTCCCCCGGTTAACCCGGAATCCTGCCATCACTTCGAAACAAATATAGGACATGCTGTTGCGGTTCCCATGGTAATCAGAGCTCTCCAAAAGGATGGTATTCGGAAAGGAATCCCGTATTTTCAGGTAAATACCTACAGGGGTAACAAGGTCGGATACCCCTGCCGGGATCCGATGAAGGTAAGGTTGTAATTTCGTTCGTTTCATTTCCTGGTTCGTAATTAATCGTTAAAAAACGAAAGCGGCCTGTCGGGAATCGACAGGCCGCTTTTATATCTAAGCATAGCAGTTCTGACTTATTTCCCGGAACGGTAATAAGAAAACTGCCACCACCATATTGTATTCAGGTTCTTCATTTCTTTTGAATTTCAAACAAAGAAAGTATATTTTTTTAATATTTGAAATACATTTTCGTTAGTTTATTGTTAAATTGTTTGATATAACCCGAACCACTAACAATTTATGATCTCTTCAAACATCCTTTCCAACACCCTCCTGGCGCCCGATGTCTACCTGCTCAGACTTCCGAAGGTTTTCAATTTCGTGCCGGGTCAGGTTGCGGGACTAACCATAGATAAATCCCTTCCACCCCGACTCTACAGCCTTGCCAGCGGAGCGGAACAGCCCTTCCTCGAAATCCTTTATGATGTCAAAGACGAAGGTGTACTCACGCCAAAACTCGCATCCTTAAAAAAAGGGGACAGGGTCTGGATAACCCCTCCCTCCGGAATATTCAGACCCCTTCCTGATGAGAAAGCCTGGTGGTTAGCCTCCGGAACGGGAATTGCTCCCTTCGCTTCCGTTTTGTTTTCAGCGAAAACAGAGAATATAAAACTTATTCATGGCGGACGTAAAGCGGAGAATTTCTATTTCAGCAGGCAGATTGAAGGGATAAAGGGACTGGAATACCTGAAATGTTGCACACAGGAAATTCTTCCCGGTCATTACCACGGTCGACTCACCCATTGGCTGAAGGATCAACTCTCCCTTCCTACGGAAAATAAATACTACCTTTGCGGAAGTGCCGAAATGGTTGTTGAGACCCGGGATATTCTGGTGGAAAAAGGAATTCCCTTCGGGAACATTATTGCAGAGATCTACTTCTAAATGGAAAAAGAAAAATTATTCGGGAAAACCCACGCAGAACTCAGGACTATGGTCGGTGAACTGGGCCTTCCTTCCTTTACAGCCGGACAGATCGCTCACTGGTTGTATAAAAGCGA
Source organism: uncultured Bacteroidaceae bacterium (assembly GCA_964572225.1). Lineage (GTDB taxonomy): Bacteria > Bacteroidota > Bacteroidia > Bacteroidales > CAZNFR01. The sequence goes on along the minus strand of CAZNFR010000161.1, from coordinate 1,031 downwards.
TGTGGATTCCATAGACGGAATGACTAACATTTCATTGAAAAACAGACAATTATTAAAGGACAGATTTGATCTTGGCTGTCCTCCTCACTCCAGTGTACAGGTATCCAATGACGGAACCAAAAAATACCTGTTCCCGGCCTCAGGCCATAATTTCATTGAGGCTGCCTACATTCCGGAAAAGTCCCGCAATACCCTTTGCGTCTCTTCACAGGTGGGATGTAAAATGGGCTGCCTGTTTTGTATGACAGGCAAACAGGGGTTTCAGGGGAATCTTACCGCAGGTGAGATCGTAAATCAGATCAGGAGTCTGCCGGAAAAAGAAAAACTTACCAATATTGTCTATATGGGAATGGGCGAACCCCTCGACAATCCCGAGGAAGTGTTGAAAAGCCTGGAGATCCTCACCTCCGACTGGGGCTATGCCATGAGTCCCCGCCGAATCACCGTCTCCACCATCGGTATGATCCCTGCCATGAAAGAATTTATTCAAAAAAGTGAGTGTCACCTGGCCATCAGCGTGCATACTCCTTTTGATGAGGAAAGAAAAAAACTTATGCCCGTTCAAAATATCTATCCGATCAGGGATGTAGTGAACGAACTCAGGAAACATAACTGGTACGGACAAAGAAGGGTTTCTGTGGAATATATTATGTTTAGCGGACTCAACGATACAGAGGCTCATGTGAAGGAAATGACCCGGCTTTTTAACGGGGTGAAGTGCAGGATAAATCTCATACGCTTTCATCCCATTCCGGGAACCCCGCTAAAAGGTTCCACCGATCCAAAAATCGAAGAATTCAGGGATGCGCTCAATCAGAAGGGTATTACTACTACCATCCGCCGAAGCCGCGGACAGGATATTTATGCTGCCTGCGGACTCCTCTCCACGAAAGAACTGCTGAAACAAAAAGAACAGGATTTCTAAGCTTCACCTCCTTCTGCCCGAATCCTTTGTATCTCTGCCCTTCGCTTGTATATATTCAGCAAGATCAGGGCCACAGCAATGATCCCCATCCCGCTGACAGCCACCA
>CAZNFR010000160.1:0-4543 GCA_964572225.1 uncultured Bacteroidaceae bacterium | reverse complement strand
TGGACAGCAATACCATCGCCGTACTCCCTTTTGTCAATATGAGTTCCGATCCGGAGAACGAGTTTTTCAGCGATGGGATCACCGAAGAGATCATCAATGCCCTGGCTGCCATCCCTCAGCTAAGAGTGATCTCCCGCACTTCATCCTTCTATTTCAAAAACAAAAAACTGCCTCTCACAGATATCGCTGCACAACTCGATGTGGCCAACATCCTGGAAGGATCGGTAAGAGTAGCCGGTGAGAATGTGCGGATCACCGCCCAGCTCATACAGGCCAGGGACGATTTCCACTACTGGTCCGAATCCTGGAACCGTAAGCTGGAAAACATCTTTGAGATCCAGGACGAGATCAGCCTCCTGATTGCCGAGAAACTGCGTGAACAATCTGGGCATTTCCTGATCTCCGACAGACTGGTGGAAAAACAGACCGAAAGTCTGGATGCCTATGCCCTATCCCTGAAAGCCAGACACCTTTTCAACCAATGGAATCCGGAGGATGTGAAAAAAGCCGTGGAGCTTTATGAAAAAGCCATTGCATTGGACGAGCACCATACCGAATCATGGCTGGGTCTGGCCGATGCCTATGGTTTCCTGGGCACCACCGAATCAATGCCGGGTGATGAAGCCTGGAAAAAAGTGGTGGATTTCACTCACAAAGCCCTGGAATTGAGTCCCCAACACCCCGGGGTTCACTACCAGCTCGCCAACCTTTCCTTTTTCACCGATTGCCACTACCAGGAGGCCATGATCCATACGGATAAATCCCTCGAATACCGTCCCGGCTTCCCGGAAGCACGACAGTTCAAAGCTTTCCTACATATCCTTTCGGGCAATATGGAAGAAGCCTTTCGACACCTTCAATTGGCCCTGGGTGTGGATCCCCTTAATCAGGAAACCCTTTTTTACAAGGCATACTATTACTACCGAAACAGGGAAATCACTACGGCCATGGAGATCCTTTCGGAACTGCTGGAGAGGAACCCCAGGAATATCCCGGCCATCATGGTCTACAGCTATTGCCTCCTTGCTCAGGGTAATTACCGGGAGGTCCTGGATTTTATGAAAAGTATCCCCAAAGAGGCCGTCATACCAGGTGAAAAGCTGGGTATTGAGTGCCTGGCCTTTATTCACCTCAGGGATACCTCGCAGATCACAAAAACCCTGGATGCACTGGAAAATGAAGCGCAAAATCCCATGGCCCGGCAGGCCCACTCTTACCTTTTTATGGCCCGTGCTCTTATGGGACAAAACGACGAAGCTTTCACCTGGCTGGAGAAAGGCCTAAAGATGAAATCCTCCATCCTGCTTCTGACCTTCAACGAGCCCATCGTAAGTGAGCTAAAAAAAGATCCCCGGTATGCCGTTTATCAGCAAAAGATATTCGGGGAAGGAACCCATCCTGCGCCGGATTCAAAGGAAAAAACAGCCCTGCTGGATGCCCCGACCTCAGAAAAATACCTGGAAAAACTGTACACCTTTATTGAAGAGGAGAAACCTTATCTCAATCCTTCGCTGAGCCTGCGCTCCCTGGCCGCTCAGGTGGATATTCATCCGAATCAGTTATCCTGGCTGTTGAATGAAAAGACCGGCAAGAATTTCAACGCCTTTATCAACCACTACCGGATCGTGCATTTTCAGCAGCTTGCACTTGACCCGGACAACCGTCATATTTCCCTGATCGGACTGGCCTACGAAAGCGGGTTTAATTCCAAAACCGTTTTCAACACCTTTTTCAAGAAAGAGACGGGAATGACCCCAAAAGCCTTTTTGAAGTCGGCCAAAGAAAAAAGTTCGGATTTATAAACCGGGACCGGTCCGGAAGAATGCCGAACGAAAGACTGACTCCCCTTCCTTTACTTTGCTGACATAATTCATCGTTAAAACACAAAGTTATGTCAGACAAAAAAATGAAAGCCATCGTTGCCACCGGATACGGTGGGTATGAAGTGTTGAAACTTACAAACCTAAGCATTCCGGAACCCAAAGAAAATGAAGTACTGATAAAGGTGCACGCTTCCTCGGCTACCCGTGCAGACCAGATGATGCTGTCGGGAAAGCCGTATATCGGCCGACTCTTCACCGGGTTAAAACGACCCAAACATCCCATTCCCGGTACCGGGTTTGCCGGTGAGGTAGCCGGAACAGGGGGAAAGGTAAAAGGGTTTAAAAAGGGCGATCGTGTATTCGGGGAAACCACCCTGGGATTCAGCACCAACGCCGAATACCTTACCGTTCCCGAAGAAGGGGTGATCCTTCCCATGCCCGAAAATATGAGCTTTGCTGAAGGGGCTGGCTTTTGCGACGGACCCCTAACCTCACTCAACTTCCTGAAAGAGATAGCGGGTATCCAGGCCGGACAAAAAGTCCTGGTGAACGGAGCCTCCGGAAGTCTGGGTAGCGCCGCCGTTCAACTTGCCCATTATTTTGGAGCGGAAGTAACCGGGGTTTGCGGACCTAAGAATATCGGACTCGTCAAATCGCTTGGGGCCGATCATGTGATTGATTATTCACAAAGCGATTTTACCCGTTCGGAAGAAAAATACGACCTGGTCTACGATACCGTCGGAAAAAGTTCTTTCTCAAAAGCAAAGAGGGTTTTAAAGGACGGGGGACTCTACCTTTCACCTGTGCTGAAATCCGGCTTACTGTTCCAGATGATCCTCACTTCGCTGTCGGGCAAAAAGAAAGCCAAATTTGCGGCCTCCGGACTCAAAAAGGATCACGAGCTGAGGGAACTCTTGCAAGAGCTCGTGGATATTTTCAGCGAAGGCAGACTGGAGATTGTGATCGACCGACAGTTCCCCCTGGAAAAGCTTGCCGAGGCTCACAAGCATATTGCCAAAGGACACAAAAAAGGAAACGTGGTAATTGTTCAATCTTAATAAAGGGAAATCATGACAAGTATACAAAGAAAATCAGCCATCTGGACCGGCTTCTCACTTATCATTATGGCCATTGCCGCCATATACGTCACCCAGGGAGTCCATAGCAAAATTTTCGTGGAAGGGGACCCTCAGGCAAGCTTTGCCAATCTCAATGCCCTAAGGAGTCTTTACCGGTCGGGGCTGGCCGCATGGATCGTGGTTTTTATCACCGACCTGATCGTAACCTGGGGTGTCTACCTGTACTTTAGGGAATCCAACCGCGTACTGGCGCAGCTCACCGCCTTTCTGCGCTTTGTTTATACCCTTATCCTCGGACTGGCAATTATCCAGCTCTTCAGGATGGGCTCTGCAGGATCCCAAAGCATTCTCTCCCATCTGACATCCTTCGAAAAGATATGGTCCCTGGGCCTGATTGTATTTGGGTTTCACCTGCTGAGTCTGGGGTACCTGAGTTTCACCTCGGGTCAGCAGCCCCGGTACCTGGGAATCCTTCTGCTCATCTCCGGAATAAGCTATATCATCACACACGGCGGATTTCAACTCTTTCCGGAACAAACCCAAATAACCGGTCAGATTGAAACCATTCTTATGCTCCCCATGGCCCTGGGTGAAATGGTCTTTGCTGTCTGGATGGCCGGAAGGATTTTTTGGAAATAGTTCAAATCTTAATAAAAACCTTATTCCTGAACATAAACCGGAGAATATAGGCCTGAAGGGCAAGGACCACAAGACTGTTAATGATCAGTATGACCGGATCCGGCAGCCCCATCCATGTTAGTCCGCCGTTCGTAAAGATCAGCACAAAATCGTTCATCCACTGGTGACCTATGGTCTGAGAGAACATGTAAATAAATATGGGGTTGGTACCAAACAACAAAAACAAGCCGGTCCAGCCGGTCCAACTCCGCAAATCGGTGATGAAATAGATTATCGCAAAAGACAGCAGCGTCCACCCTCCCGAGATAAAAATAAAGGAGCTGGTGCAGATCCGTTTGATCACAGGACTGATCCCGGTGAGGTCCAGCATATAACCCACAATAAGCAATAAAAGCGCCCCGACAAGAAAGATCCGGATCTTTCTGCGGCCGGAACCCTCCTGCTGCAGGATCTTCCCGGTTATCACTCCCCAGATAGTATGCGCCGCCGTGGGAAGGGCATTTATGGCTACCCAGCCTCCCCCGCTGGTCTTACCCATCAGCACCATATCCATAAAGGATCCGAAATTCTCACCCTTCACGAAAGGCTGATCATACCCCGGGATGGAAGTAAAACGGTAGAGAAGATCCGATAACAGGATTACTCCGATCGACACAGCAATTTGCAGGCCTAAGGACCGGTTCATAAAAAGGTAGGCAAGCAGAATGGTGAACGACAACTGAGTAAGTACATTCCATAGTTCAAACACCAGCTTCCCATTGTACCCGCAGTGAAGGATAATGCCCAGGAAAAAGAGGATAAGGCAACGGATCAGGATATGACGGGTAATCTTCGCTTTGGATTGACCCTTTCTCATGCGGTTTGCATAAGAAAAGGGCATGGCTACCCCTACAATAAACATAAAATAAGGCTGAATCAGATCCCAGAACCGCATTCCATGCCAGGGATGGTGATGAAACTGAAGGGCCAAACTGTGAAGGATCCCCTCAGAACCTGCATCCA
>CAZNFR010000159.1:0-4571 GCA_964572225.1 uncultured Bacteroidaceae bacterium | reverse complement strand
TAATTGATAAAATTCCACCCCTCCACTCAATCTCCGATTTTGTAAGCCCGCGCGACTTTTATACCACATGGCAGGTATCATACAGATCCCAAACCCGGGTCCCGAGTCTTCCCTCCCTCTCCATCTTTTCAATCAATCTTACTACTCTCCTACACTACACTCAACCCTTCCGCTATAAACATCTTCATCGTCATAATCCCTCCCTCAAACGAAACACCATTCCCTTTTGCACACTCCCCCCTATCCTGCTCATCCACTCTTCCAACCTCTCCCCCTCATTAAGTCCGATGGTAATCATGGAACAGGGATACCCTTTGTTTTTGCTCGGCTGGCCTTCCGGATAAAAATGACCCTGGTAGTACTCATCCTTTTCACCCGGATACAGCAATAGTGTATGTTCTGAATCGAAGTATTTGGTGTAGGCGTACATCTGCTGCAGATCCTGGTCGGCAGGTCGGGGCTGTCGAAGGGTTTTCCACTTGGTGTCGATCACAAAGGTCTGATCATCCTGGGGCAGGATATAGTTTGATGTATCATCATGACAGTCATCTGTGAAGAACCCGGCCTTAAGATCCAGAAGCTCTTTATCATGCAGGATATACTCACGGATAAAATCCTCCAAAAGTTGCTTATAATGAACATATTTTTCACCCCTGGATTTGGGATTTACTCCGAGCAATTTACAGAACCGGGTATAGAAAGAACTTTTATAGAAAGGGTACTTATTGGAATCGTAAGCAGCCAGGTAGGTAGAAATCGTTCTTTCATCCTGATGATGAGAAAATACAGTCACACCCAAATCCTCCCGATAGAGCTTCAAGGTTTCCTGATTAAAAGCAAAGACCCTCTGCTGTAAATCCGTAGAGTCATCCAGACTCATGGATAGATGGGTATCTGATTCATGGAAATAAATGAAAAAGATGGCTTCGATAAACTCACAAAATTAAACTACGTCCCCCTATTCAATCACCACCCTGCTACGCTGCTGGTAATTACTTGTGCTAAAACTTACAATGTATACCCCGGTTGGGAGTCCGCCTAAATCCAGGGAGGAACGGTAGTCCATAGAAAGGTAGTTTAGGGTCTCTGTCAGGTAAATCCTGCCGCTTATGTCTGTAATGCTTATTACTACCCCCGATATGTCGGGTCCGGTATAGCTCAGGTTCAGGTAATCGGATGTCGGATTGGGGTAGAGGCTAAAACGCTCTTCCATGACAAGATTGTGAAAGGGAAGCTGGTCTGAAACCGGTGCCTCTCCGCAGGCGGCAAAGCGTTGCACGGGTGCCCAGGCTTTATTATTATCCAATTTATTCTCAACCAGTTTCTCACTTGGGTCGATTTGTGCATAAATGCGATCACCCCGGGTAAAATCGGCAAGCCAATCGAACTCCACGATGGCAAAATTCTGATCCTCAATAATGGTAGAGGTTGTAAAAACTGTATTTCCATCCACATCGGAGATTAACCTTCCTCCCTTATCCGGATCGCCCAGGTAGAAGGAAAGCTCCACGGTCTCACTGGTGGGTGAAATGCTCAGGTTGTGTACTATGGTTGTCACCCTCACAGTATCTCCGTTTACAGGGATGGTGGGCTCAAGAAGGATTGAGGGTGTCTTAAGGTATTGGTCCAGGTCGGTGATTTTATCAATATCGTTTTTCACCTTCAGAGAATCGAGCCGGTTGGGAAGGATAAAGCCGGGATCCTGCAGGCTGTAATTATCCTTCCAGAACGATCCGGCACTCAGGTCTATCATGTAATCCACTACCATGGCTCCATTCTTCGACCAGTAATAATAAGTTTTCACCTTATACTCGTAGGAATTCGCGGCCAGCGAGCTGCCAAAGACTTCAATACCCAGGTTTTTGCCCACCCGATGTACGTGGCTGATAATCCTCTCCTCCTCGGCTACGGATTCATCCTGTGCCCTGAGTTCAAAACCAAGGATATTGAATCCACCACTGGGCTGGGTTTCCACGGTATTCTCAATGCTTACATTGGAGTTTTCGAATTCTTTACCCCAGGTAATACTTTCGGTAAAGGTGGAATTCAGATCCAACTCATGCTCATTGGCAATGGCAATGATTTCCCGAATGTCAGGGTTAGTTTCCATCAATTCCTTCTCAGAATCCACGAACTTTCGATAAGAGAGCAAGTTTCCCGGTTCGTGCAGCTGCACCATACCGGCTACCTCCAGGGATTGACGTCCCCGCAGCCAGTTCTCCTCGTTAACGGTCTGGGGAATCAATATCACGATTTCCCCGAGCAACTCATCGTATTCATTGTATACCGGGTACTCCCAGCGCTCGTAATCACTCACAATGGTGAGAATGGCATCATCGCGGCTGAAACGCCTGTCCATGGAGGCGGTCTGGAAAAAGCTTTGATTGGTGGTCTTCCCAATGGCAGTGGTGGTCTTATCAACCACAAGCTCATCAAGGTCCCCGCCAAAGACGGAAGAAAGTTCTATAGGTGACATGGCCACACCACTTCCACCGAAATTCTGATTGATCCCAAGGGTAAATCCCGTCTGGTACCCCCAGTCTCCCTTGCTGGAACTTTCAAAGGAGTATTCATCCTGTATAAACTGCACATTGGATTTTTGCACGCTGCTGGCACAGTCGTTCTGCCCAAAACATTCATTCACATCATGGAGGAAACCATCGATGTAATCAATATGTACCGGTGGGGTATTCAATACGGTCAGGGGTTTTACCACATTCCGAAAACAACCCTGGCTGGTGTAATCCCCTATGCGGAACAGGTCACCGTCGAAGTCGCTCATAGCTACGGCAAAATGGGTTTCATGCATTCCTCCACCACCCCCGTTACCGATGACATGCTTGCGATTGGCTCTCTCGATCCGGGTAGACCGAAAAGTGCTGTCGAACTGGAACATACTCCAGCTAAAACCCTGTTCCCCTACGGGTCCGTTATCGAAGAAATGGTTAACCGCAATAATATCATCCCGGTCATCTCCGGTAATATCTGCCACATCAAAATAGTTGACAGAGGGAAGATTGTCGGCAAATCCGTTGACGTTGGATTGTCCGTGGTATTCCAGACTATCATCCTCCACTCCTTTAAATATCCGTACTCCCGAGTGACACCCAAGCAATACTTCCAGCCTGCCATCCCCATTTAAATCGCCCGATTTCAGCAGGATATCCCAGCTACTGTTGTAATTAAAGGTCCCGGTAACGTAACTATCCTTATAGAAATAAATCATTTCAAGGGAATCAACCGGGGTGGTATCAGGATCATCCATCACTGAGGCAGTGTATATGTAGGTATCCGGATTATTTGGCGCATCACTTGTGTTTATTGTGAAGCCGATTACCAACTCATCCAGTCCATCATCATCAAAGTCAGCTGCTGCAAGTGCTTTTCCCCCAAAGTCTCCTGCTGGAAATATGAGGTCCAGCTTCAAGGCCTCTTTTGCAATCGGTAAGAAATCCGATCCAAAATCATAAACCTGAAGGAAATAATCTTCCCCCAATCCATCGTTAAAATAACCCATCACCAGCTCATCGTCCCCGTCACCATCCAAATCCCCCAGGTCAACCAGGAAATCATCCGTAGATACCCCCATCTCTATAACATCCAGGAGCTCAATTTCGAAATTGCTATCAAATCCGAAGATGGCCACCTGGGCCATGTTTTCATCAAAGGGACGAAAACCCACCACAAACTCATTGAGTCCATCCCCGTCCAGGTCACCCAGGATCAGGTTTTTACCTTCCAGTACCCTTCCCTCATGCTGGTACATTTGTTTGATGGGATAGTTAAGAGTTCTTCCACGCCTGGCCAGAACCAGGTACAAGGTATCAGCCCTTCCGGTAAGTGAATACAGGTAATCGGCCATATTATCCCCGTTAAAATCCCCGGCCACTATGTCGATCTGCCTTTTGGAGAAACTCCAGGTAGTATCACTGTATAGCTTTTCCGCACCCAGTAGTCTGTCCCCTTCGTCCAGGCCCTGGTAATTAAACTTCAGCTTAAGGTTCTGCTCCACGATTTTTGCACCGTTGGTACTTCCTTCATCCCACACCAGGATCATCTCTGATCGATCAAACAAACCGGTCGGCTGTAAGGGTGGTGTTTGTGCGCTTAGTTTGTGAGTTATTCCTAAAATTATAAGGCTGAACGCCAGGAAAGGGAATAGATTATGCAATCCATTGAATTGATTGATCTTAATAGGGTTTAAGTTGAATATTGTATTGTAAATATCTAATTTCTAATCCAAATTACTTGGGTTTCGAAGGTATTTACACAATATTTAACAAGCTTTAGAGAGGAATTAGGATTGAGCGAGAATAAGTGATGAGCAAGAGCAGCACTCCTGTATCATACAGTTCACGGTAACGGTAAAATGTGTCTCTGGAATAGCCCATTACTTTTCAGGCCTGTGACGCATTGCCAAGTTATTCTGCAAGATTTAGCAATCCTAATTTGCTTTTGATTAATTTTACTTCTGTATTCATTTCTGACAATTTTGTGGATTAAACATGTATTTGTCTTGTTGTAATTTCAAATATAGTTTAATCCCTAACTGTCAGATTAAGTCTTGACTA
>CAZNFR010000158.1:0-4654 GCA_964572225.1 uncultured Bacteroidaceae bacterium | reverse complement strand
GTAAAGGACAGGACCTTTTCCTCGGCACAGGCAGCCCGTGCATGGTTGGAAGACAATCGTCCCGATGTGAAAAGTTTCAATATTTATTCCCTGGGAGCCCACTCCAGACGAAGTTTTGTTCTCTACCGGAAAGCTTTTGGCGATGAATATAAGATTGGGGTTTACAGTCTGCCCGACAAAAGCTATGAAAGGAACAAATGGTACCGTTCCAGTCGTGGTGTGAGAGTGGTGTTAAGCGAATCCATAGGCTATATTTATGTTAAACTATTCTTCCGTCCCAGCGTAAAACAAAACATTAATACTGAATCATGAAAATAGGAATCGAAGGTCAGAGACTTTTCCGGAAGAAAAAACACGGCATGGATTTCGTGGCCCTGGAACTGATCCGTAACCTGCAGAAACTGGACAGAGAAAATGAATACTTCGTTTTCGTAAAGCCTGATGAGGATGTTTGTCTGGAGGACAGCGAGAATTTTCATATTATCGGGGTGGAAGGGAAAGGCTACCCGGTTTGGGAACAGATAAGCCTTCCCTCAGCTGCCAAAAAATACGGTTGCGAACTCTTACACTGCACATCCAATACGGCACCGGTAAAACCCGGGATGCCTCTCATGGTCACCATTCATGATATTATCTATCTGGAAAGTCTCAGCATACTCAATGGCGGGGGCACTATGTACCAGAAATTCGGAAATCTTTACCGCAGATGGAATGTCCCAAGAATAGCCGGGATTGCTTCAGCCATTACTACCGTATCCCGTTTTGAGAAGGATACCATGGAAAAACGTTTTCCTGAATTAAGTTCGAAGATCCATGCAGTATACAACGGGGTAAGCGAGCATTTCGGTCCGGTTAGCGATAAATCCATACTGGAAGAAGTTAGAAAAAAGTATGGTTTGCCTCAACGATTTATTTTTTACCTCGGAAATACCGATCCCAAGAAAAACACACCGAATGTGATCAAGGCCTTCAATCTGTATGTGAAGTCGGTGAAAGACCCTCTTCCTTTGGTGGTAATTGACTTTGGGAAGGATGTACTAGAAAAGCTGGTGAAGAATACCGGAAATCCGGATCTGATGAAGCACATTGTGGTTTCAGATTATATTCAGAATACCGATTTGCCTTCCATATACAGTCAGAGTGACCTTTTCCTCTATCCCTCACTTCGGGAAAGTTTTGGGATCCCCATGCTTGAGGCAATGAAATGCGGGGTACCTGTAGTGACCTCCAATACCTCCTCCATGCCCGAGGTGGCGAGCGATGCAGCCTGTTTTGCCGATCCTTTTTCTCCGGAGGATATTGCGGAAAAAATAAGCCTGGTTCTGAACGATTTATTTTACAGAAAGGCATTGATTGAAAAGGGTTTTCAGAGGGCTAATGAGTTTTCATGGCAGAATATGGCCATAGAAATGAAGAAACTTTATTCACAAATTTTGAATAACTAATGATAAAGAACCGGGATATCATTGTGATGGGTATTCAACCCTGGGATATCAGCATTGGCAGCAATTGCAAGAATATCGCCATGGAGTTCTCAAGAAATAACCGGGTACTTTATGTGAATTCCCCTCTCGACAGGTTCAGCCGGATCAGGGACAGGAATTCGGAGAAAGTCCGTAAGAGAATGGATGTGGTCAGGGGAAGGAGGGATGCCTTCGAAAAAGTGAATGATAATCTTTGGGTTTACACCCCGGATGTGATTATCAGTTCCATAAACAAGATTCCCTCCCGCAGGTTTTTCGATTTTTTTAATTTCCGTAACAACCGGAAACTGGCACAATCAATACTAAAAGCCATACGAAAACTGAATTTCAGGGATTACCTCATTTTCAATGATCAGCATATGTTTCTGGGTTATTTCATGAAGGAAATGCTTGAACCCGCTGCCTACATCTATTACATACGCGATAATCTGGTCAGAAATCCCTACTGGGCAAGACACGGAAACCGGATTGAGCCCATGCATATCCGTAAGGCTGATGTGGTGGTTTGCAATTCGGATTATTATACTGAATATGCCTTGAGGTATAATCCAAAGTCTTATATGGTCGGTCAGGGTTGTGAGACTTCCATGTTTGATGAGGATGTACAGGACATTCCCCTGGCAGAAGAATTAAAGGAGCTGAAGGGACCGATAGCAGGATACATAGGATACCTGACTTCGAGGAGACTGGATATCAATCTTCTGGAAAACCTCGCAAAAGAAAGAAGGGACCTAACCCTGGTGCTGGTTGGGCCCGAAGATGAAAACTTTAAAAATTCCACTTTGCATGGCATGTCTAACGTTATTTTTACCGGAAGCAAAGATCCCTCCTCCCTGGCAGGTTACCTGAAAGCTTTTGATGTAGCATTGAATCCGCAGCAGGTTAACGAGGCCACCATAGGTAATTATCCACGTAAGATCGATGAGTATCTGGTTATGGGAAAACCGACTGTGGCAACCTACACTCGAGCCATGGACTATTTCAAGGATGTCTGCTACCTTGCAACTTCAGCCGGAGAATATCCTTCCCTGATTGACAGGGCCATAAAAGAAGATAATGCAGAACGACAGGAGGCCCGGAAAAAAGCGGGGCGGTCCCATACCTGGGAAAACAGCGTGGAGAAGATCTATGCAAGCATTCAAAAAGTCTGAACCATGAGTACCGTAAACCGAATCAAATCCAATCCCCGGCTAAAATCGCTGGTACTTAAGATGATCACCTCGTCCAGAAATCCCAGACCCCGCTGGTGGGTGAGGAATCTGGCATTTCCCTTCTATGCGAAGAGGGGTAAGGGAGCGGTGATCCGGAGAAGATCCAGAATGGATATTTTTCCCTGGAACCCTTTTCAGATTGGACGACTTTCCACCATTGAGGATTTTACCACGGTTAATAACGGATCGGGCGCGGTGATTCTGGGAGACAGGGTGAGGGTGGGAATCGGTTCGGTGATTATAGGTCCGGTTACCATGAAGAGCGGATCCGGACTGGGCCAGCATGTTTTTGTTTCGGGTTTCAATCACGGATATAAGGACGGAACTATGAATTCAAGTCAGCAACCCCTGGACATAAAACCGGTGGTTATTGAGGAAGAGGCCCATATAGGGGCCAATTCGGTGGTAGTGGCGGGTGTCACCATAGGGAAGAGGAGTCAGGTAGGAGCGGGGAGTGTAGTGACCAAAGATATCCCCCCTTTCTCGGTCGCAGTGGGTAATCCGGCCCGGGTGATTAAAAAATATAATGAAAAAACGGGAAGCTGGGAGAGAGTATAAAGCATGAATAGTTTAAATTTACGCCGGTGAATGCAGTAGAAATCATATTTTGGGTATCCATCCTTCTGGTTTTTCATACCCATCTCGGGTATGGGATCATTCTTTTTTTCCTGGTCCGGCTAAAGCGGATATTCAAGTGGGGAAAGAGGGAAGTTATTTCCGGTTACGAGCCCCATGTTACCCTTATGGTGGCGGCATACAATGAGAAGGATTATGTAGATCAGAAGGTCAGGAATGCCCGCGAACTGGATTATCCTGCCGAAAAGCTTCATCAGGTATGGATTACGGACGGGTCGGACGATGGCACGCCCGATCTCCTGAAAAAATATGAGGATGTAACCCTGTATCATGAGGATGCGCGGCGGGGAAAGATTGCTGCGATGAACCGGGGGATGAAGCTGGTGGATACCCCCATAGTGGTTTTCTCGGATGCGAATACCCTGTTGGGGGAACGGTCGATCCGGGAGATTGTGAATCTTTTTGCAGACCCCAGGGTAGGATGCATCTCGGGTGAGAAAAGGGTCTATTCTGGAGAAAAGGATGCAGCAGCCGGATCGGGCGAGTCGCTCTACTGGAAATATGAATCTACCCTGAAAAAATGGGAAGGGGAGCTCTACTCGGTTGTTGCGGCGGCCGGAGAGCTGTTTGCGGTCCGCACCGAACTTTACGAAGAGGTAGAACACGATACCCTGCTTGACGATTTTATCATTTCACTTAGGATCGCCATGAAGGGGTACACCATTCAGTATAATCCTGAGGCCTATGCCATTGAGACGGCCTCTGCATCGGTGAAGGAGGAACTCAAACGAAAGATCCGGATCTCGGCAGGTGGGATACAGTCGGTCGTTCGTTTACGACCTTTGCTGAATATCTTCAAATACGGATTTCTGAGTTTCATGTATATAAGTCATAAGGCCTTACGCTGGACTCTGGCTCCACTTTCGCTACTGATAATTATCCTGACCAACCTGGCTTTGGTGATTTTTCCTTCCGGCTTGTGGTTCAATCCCCTGGTATACCAGTTGCTATTTGCCGGACAGGTATTGTTTTATCTGGCTGCCCTTGCCGGCTGGATCCTCGAGAACCGGAAGCTGAAGGTTAAGCTCTTGTTTGTTCCTTACTATTTCTTTATCATGAACTATTCCGTTTACCTTGGATTCTTCCGTTATTTGAAAGGAAAGCAAAGCGTAAATTGGGAAAGGGCCAGGAGAGCACAAACACCATAAATCCTCTTTTTTTATTTAAAAATAATCCTTAATTTCGCATCCTGATTGTTCGGGGTGTAGCTCAGTCAGGTTAGAGTACACGTCTGGGGGGCGTGGGGTCGGTAGTTCGAATCTACTCACCCCGACAACACAAAAACGCAACTTGTTTAACAGTAAACGGTTGCGTTTTTTGTTT
>CAZNFR010000157.1:0-4683 GCA_964572225.1 uncultured Bacteroidaceae bacterium | reverse complement strand
ATCCTCTTCAATGATTGGAAGCACATAATAGTTTTCGGGCGGGTTTCCGATGATCCCAAGGGTGAGGTCTTTGCCGGGGAGGAATTCCTCCACGAGGATGGGTTTGTCGTACCCGAATTTTTTACGGGCCTTGAGGATGGCGTCGTTGAGTTGTTCGACGTTGTAGGCCACACTTTTTTCGGTGATCCCGAAGCTGCTGTCGCCGAAGTTGGGCTTGGCAATTACCGGGAAGGGGATGTTCATCTCGTAGACGTTATCCTCGGGCTTGATATAGAATCCGGCAGCCACGGGGATATCCATTTCCTTGGCGATCCCGCGGATGAGGGATTTGTCGTAACAATAGGCCAGGCACTGTGGATTGGATCCGGTGTAGGGGATCTTCAGCATTTCGAGGATGGCAGGGACGTGCAGCTCGTTTCTCGCTTCGTTGTTAAAGCCCTCATCGCAGAGGTTGAGCACCAGGTCGAACTGGGAGCGTTGTTTGAGGAGGTTCTGGATGAGGTTATCGTGGTTATCGATATAGGTAAAGCGGTAGTCCTGCAGGGAGCTCAGGGCAATCTTCAGCTGGCGGATGGTGTTCATGTCGTCCTCGTCGAAGACCATATCGGGTTTGATGATGTCGTTTTTGGAGGGATCGCCCAGGAGGACCGCCACATGTTTGAGGTCGGCCTGTTTTTGCTTTTTCGGACTCCATTCCTTGATGATTTCCGAGCTTACCAGGATGCGTCTTTCCATCATGCCGAGGTCCTGGTTCCTTTCCGATCCGGTTACGTACTCCTGATGAATGGTGATATTGCGGTAGCCGGCCTCTTTAAGCAATGCGGAGAGACTGTCGGCCGTATAAAGCCTTTCAGCATAGAACTGGTCTACGATTACCCCTTTCTTGATGTTGGAGATGACCTCGCGGGAGATCAGTCGCTCGTTGTCGGATGCGAGGGAGCGTTCCCGGCAGACGAAATGGTTTTTGTCTATCCATTCCCAGCTGCGCGGACTAAAATTTTCCTTCAGGTAGCTGCCGTCGGCCACATCAATGAGAAACCGGCTTCCGGGTTTGGAGACCCGGAACACCTCTTTGAGGATTTTCAGGTCGTCGTCCACGCTCTCGAAATAGCCGAAGCTGTTGCCGAGGATCATGACCACATCGAAGGTGTCGTTGGCGTAGGGAAGTTTGCGGGCGTCCCCTTCCTTAAAAACGGCGCTGAGTCCTTCGTTCTGGGATATCTGCCGGGCCCTGCTGATAAGGAAATGGGAGCGGTCGAGTCCGAAGACATTCCGGAATCCCCTCCTTGAGAGCTCAAGGGAGTGCCGGCCCTGTCCGC
This sequence comes from uncultured Bacteroidaceae bacterium, assembly GCA_964572225.1. Classification (GTDB taxonomy): domain Bacteria; phylum Bacteroidota; class Bacteroidia; order Bacteroidales; genus CAZNFR01. The sequence goes on along the minus strand of CAZNFR010000157.1, from coordinate 3,364 downwards.
AGGCCAGGTCGAGGATGAACATATCCTTGTTAAGGTTGAGGATATCGGAGAAGAGGTCCAGTTCGTAGCCGGTGATCTTTTTGTCTTCGACCACATCGGCATCGGTCTTCAGATACATGGAGTTGAATATCCTTCTCCACCAGTCGGGCTGCAGATAGTCTTCGAGATTGGATACGGGTCCGAATGCCTGAGGACCGTTTTTGCTGTTTTTGCCGTTTTTGGAAGGGATGGGTTTTTTATTCATCGTAGATTAATGGATTAAAGGTATACGATGGAGTCGTACGATCACATCGTATTGATTAACAGTTATTTATGAATTAAAAATTTTGTGTCTTAGCTGTTGCCATCGTTCATAGAACCGAGGGCTCAGGATGGCGGGGATGACCAGGAGGAGGAGCATCGCCAGGATCAGCAGATTTTTGGGATTGAGTTTTTCGGAGATCCCACGCCTTATTTTTTCATTACCCAAAAGGCAGATAATGAGGAAAATGAGCAAAACTCCGGTAAGGATTAAAATGTATCTCATTGTGGATATTAATTAACGGGACTAAGATGGGGAGGTGGGATTAAGAGGGGATGAGGGGGGGATTAAAAGGGGGTTAAAAGAAGAATGGGGATATGGGGATTTGGGGATTTGGGGATTTGACACACAACCGGTTGGATTTCAGGGACCTTAAGGAGACCAAAAAAAACGGGCGTAGGTGTTGAAGTTTTGAATGATTCTACTTTGAAATATTCGTTTGAGGATAAGGAGACCGGTCATAAATCAGAGACCGAATATTGTATGTATATTGTAAGAAAATTGCGGTAAAATCAAGATGCCGGCAATGCGCTGACAGTAAGTTGATTATAATTCAATCTTTTCTCCATCCCGACCATGGAAAAAACCATTATACCCTTTTATCTTCCCAGCGATAAACTGATTATCAAATCGAAGGATTGCCATCTGTATGATTCTGACGGAAAAAGATACCTTGATTTTGAGTCGGGCGTTTGGTGTACGAATCTCGGGCATGGTAACCGATTGATTAATAAAAAGATAAGAAAGCAGTTAAGACAGGTCATTCACCATGGTTATCATTTCAGAAATCGTTTTGCGGAGGATCTTTCGATCAAACTTCAGGAATTGATAGGATTCGAAAACGGAGCGAGTGTTTTTCTCAGCTCGGGTTCGGAGGCGGTAAATCTTTCCATAACCCTGGCGAGGCATTTTACCGGGAAGAAAAAAATCCTGAAAATTGATAACTCCTATTTAAGTGCGTTTGGATTTGGACAGATCACCGGAGAAAACCCTTTCCAGGTGAATGTGAGGTATAATGATCCGGATTCCATTGACCGGACAGATTTTTCGGATATTTCCGCCCTGGTACTAGAGCTGGGGGGAGCATCGGTTGAAATGGTCAGATTTCCCGACAGGGAATTTGTGCGTAAGCTAGTTAATGTTTGCAGAAAAAATCAATGCATCATCATTGCCGAAGAGGTGACGACCGGGATGGGGAGGTTGGGGACATGGTTTGGTTTTCAGCAATATGATTTTGTTCCCGATATGGTCGTGACCGGCAAAGCCCTGGGGAATGGTTTCCCGGTTAGTTCCCTGACCTTAAATTCAGTTCTTGCCCGAGAGTTTGAAAAGAGTCCTTTTCGATATGCTCAGTCCCATCAGAATGATCCTTTCGGATGTTCTGTGGCCCTCGAAGTGATAAAGATTATTGAGTCTGACAAGCTCCTGGAGAAATCAGCGATGACCGGAAACTACTTTCGGGAACAGCTGGTGCAGCTTCAACAGAAGCATCCTGATACGATCAGGGATATCAGGGCAAAGGGATTAATGCTGGCACTGGAATTTGAAGAATCCGTAAACGGGGAAATCATCAGCAAACAACTTTTCGAAAGTGGGTTTGTCGCCGGTTTCAAATTGAATACCCTGAGATTCTTACCGCCCCTGACCATCAAATCGAGGGATATTGATAAATTATTGAGTAAACTGGATGAAATTTTAAAGGGATAATCTTATTGTAACCCGGGTTCGGGCTTGAATTGGATGAAGAGAGATTAAGGCGGATATGTCCTTATTACAAGAGTCTTTAAATTTTTAGTGTTTTCGGGATTTATTCATTGAAAACTTTTAAGGAAACTTTCAAAAAACAATTTTTCATGCTTCCACAAACCCTATTGAATGAATTGAGATATGATAATTCCTTCAATATCAGTAAGATATAAGAAACATAAATTGAGAGATGCAAAAATGGATCCCGGCGATACTTATTCTTCCAATTCCCTGGCTTTGTCATTCATTCCCAGGAAGCGGTACAATTGATAGAGCTTCCGGTTCACTTCCTCGTTTCCGGGGTCCTGACTCCGGGCTTTTTCCAGCCAGGTGATGGCCTGGTGGAAGGCCTGTTGTGATTTTTCCTTTTCGATTAGGTAGTCGCGGTTATTGTGAATGGTCCGTGCCTTTTCGTCGATCATTACCCCGGTATTATAATAGCAGAGTCCGATGTTGGTGACGACCTTATGCTCTTTCGGGGCTTTTTCATGGGCTTCGAGGAAGGCTTCGATCGCCAGGGAGTATTCCTCCTGCTTCTGGTATATGATTCCCCGGGTGTAGGGGTATTTGTAATTTGCCGTATCCTCCGTGGCGACCTGGTTCAGGATCCGGATGGCTTCTTCGGTTTTCCCGATTTTGAAGTCCAGATCGGCCAGTACGAGCACCAGTTCCTCATCTTCCTTGTAGGTTTCTATCCCTTCCAAAAGAACATCCCTTGAGGTAAGGGTATCGCCCGAAGAGATGAGGGCATCGTGAAGGAGGTGGGTGGCATTCACGGAATATTTTAATTCGTGAAGACTGTCGAGCATGGGGATGGCCTTCTCCCAGTCTTCCGCCTCATAGGCAGCGATGGCGGTATTGTAAAAGAGACGGGTGTCGGGCTTTACTGACAGGAGGGGTTTCTGACTGATTTTCAGGGCATAGTTAAACGAGGTATAAGCATCTTCATATTTGCCGCCTTTGAAAAACTGTTCCCCCTGTTCCTGCAATTCGTTTGCAAGGGTTATGTAATGTTTGCTGAGGAAGGGATCTAGTTTCCCGCGTTTGTCGAGCTCCTCTGCTTTGGTGAAGGACTCATAGGCCACATATAGCTGGTCCGGATAAAGTTCCCGGAGTTTTTTGTCCTTCTTCCCGGCCTGCCAGGCCTGATGGGCCAGGTAGCCCTGGGCATACCAGGTCCGGAACCAGTCTTTCGTATTCTCATCTGCGAGCGCCTCTTCCACGGCGGTTTTGGCCTCCTTGAACTTTTTCATTTCGATAAGTTGAAAAACAGAGATCACCTTGCTTTTCTGGGCATGGGCAAAAGCGGTGAATGTC
>CAZNFR010000156.1:2339-4714 GCA_964572225.1 uncultured Bacteroidaceae bacterium | reverse complement strand
CCGATCAAATTCTTTTCTGGGATCAAATAGAATCAGACCTGGATGCGGCAATACCCAATCTGAAATTTAAATCACAACTGGCATCCGAAGAGATTGGAAGGATAACCAAGGGTGCTGCCCGTTCCCTGCAAGCCAAGGCCCTTTTGTTCAAGCATTATTATTATTATGCCCGTTTTGGAAACGGAGGATCCACGGAGGATATAGCCGATCTGCAAAAGGCAGCCGACGTTTTCCGTGAGGTCATCAATTCCAACGAATATGAACTGGTGATGCCCATGGAGCCAAAATCTCGCGAGGATTACATTTATGCATTTTTGAGTAATACATCTTACCGTGACCTGGTAGCAGGCTCCAATACCTATCAGGCCGAGAACAACGTGGAATCCGTCTGGGAAATACAGTTTTCAGATCAACCTGCACACCAAAATAATCCCTGGCTACCTGGGTACTTCGGATCGGGAGGATTAAATATGCAGTTTTTCTCACCCCATGAGACCAGTTACCGCAATATTGAAGGCCATCCTGCATTGTATTACGAATTTGAAACCGTTGGGGCACCCGCACCCTTTGATCGCGATCCCCGGTGCTATGCAACCTTTTATTTTGACGGAGAATACATGGATTTCGATCCCTCTTCGCCTTATTATTATGGCATTACACCTGGAAAGAATTACAAGCAAATTGCCGATGGCCGAAACCTCAATGTTCCCCCGGGAACTGTCGGACTACCTGTGAAAAAGCATTATTTTCCTGTATACTGGGATGGTGAAAATGCACCTTTCTTAGATCCCAACAATAAGCGCTACATAAGGTTTGCAGATGTTTTACTGCTTTATGCCGAAACCATGTACCTTTTGGGAGATGATGGTTCAGGATTACAGGCCCTCAACCGGGTAAGGGCGAGAATGGATATGCCCGAGATTCCAGCCTTAACCCCCGATGCCATTATTCATGAAAGAGATGTGGAACTTGCCTATGAATACCATCGCTGGTTCGACCTGGTAAGATGGAGCTTCGATGCTGACTGGGCAATTGACTGGACCGAAATTGAATGGGGTATTGATGGGGCTAACTCTGTGATTCCTTTTGTTACGGGTAAACATGAATTCCTTCCCATACCCATTAACGAGGTCGACCTGAATGCAGGTCAGCTCAAACAGAATCCGGGTTGGTAAAAGATAACAAAAAAAGTGTGTCATTTTGACACACTTTTTTTGTTTGAAGGATGATTCTTGTATCAAATTGATTCAGTCCCTGTTTTTATTTTCCGATACAAAAATTCTTGAATATATTTCCCAGGATCTCATCGGTAGTGACTTCCCCGGTTATCTCGCCCAGGTAGTGAAGTGCTTCGCGAATATCCTGTGAAAGAAAATCATGACTCAGTTTTTCACGGATCCCGGTCAGAACCCTTTCCAGGGCAATCGAAGCCAGGTTCAGTGCTTCAAAATGTCTAGTATTGGAAACGATTTCATTACTTTGATTGCTTTGTTCAATCCCGGCCATTTCCACAAGCTTACCCGGGAGTTGATCCATGTTCACACCTTTCTCGGCCGATATGAACAGAATATTCCTTTCCTTAAACCTGTCATACAATTCCTCCATCTTTGCTTGATTTACCAGGTCAGTTTTATTTACCAGGATCAATAATTGTTTATCTACATTTATTTGTTCAACAATGGTTTTTACGGAGTTTTCAATTTGATTGATCGAATCCCTTGCATCCGTAAGCAGGAGGATGACCCTGGAGTTTTCAATTTTTTGATAGGTTTTCCGGATTCCCAGGTTTTCAATGATATCAGCCGTTTCACGGATCCCGGCAGTATCAATGAACCGAAACCGGATCCCTCTGAGATTTATGGAATCCTCGATCGCGTCTCGGGTGGTGCCTTCAATTTCTGAAACGATTGCCTTCTCTTCGTTTACCAATTTGTTCAGAAGTGTGGATTTCCCCACGTTGGGCTTTCCGACAATGGCTACAGGAATTCCGTTTTTCAGTACATTCCCCAATTTAAATGAATCCAGAAGAGTTAGAATGTATCCTTGAATTTCAGACACTAGATTATGCAATTCATCCCGGTTGGCAAATTCCACATCCTCTTCACTGAAGTCAAGTTCCAGTTCGATAAGGGACACGAAATCAAGAAGTTTCTTTCTCAGTTCTTTCAGCTTTAGGGAAAAACCACCCCGCATTTGCTCGATGGCAATGCGATGGGATGATTCCGATTCGGATGCGATAAGATCGGCTACAGCCTCGGCCTGTGAGAGGTCCATTTTACCATTCAGAAATGCACGTTTGGTGAATTCTCCCGGTGTGGCAAGTCGTGCGCCCCGCAGGATAAGGGACTCGAGAATGGACTGTTGAATATAGGGCG
>CAZNFR010000156.1:0-2329 GCA_964572225.1 uncultured Bacteroidaceae bacterium | reverse complement strand
GGGCGAGCCATGGCAGGAAAGCTCAACCATGTCTTCACCGGTATACGAATGGGGATCTTTAAACAGCAATATAATTACTTCGTCAATGACCCCCGAATTATTGTTAAACAGAGCAAAATGAAGGGTATTGGGCTTCTGAGTTTCAAGTTTTTTCCGGGGATTTCTGAAACTTACCAGACCCGAAACGATTTCCCAGGCTTGAGGACCCGAGATCCTGATCATTGAGAGAGCTCCTCCTGTGGCGGTAGCCAGCGCACATATAGTAGAGTCGGGAATCATAATGCAAAGATATACATTAGTTTTTTAGCCCTGAACCTATATATTCCAATTCCCGATTTTCCCCATTCAGGAAATATTCCTACTTTTGAAGCTTTAAAAAATGCATAATCGATGAGTGTACTTCTCACCAAAGAAAACAAAGTTATCGTACAGGGCTTTACCGGTAGCGAAGGCAGTTTTCATGCCTCCCAGATGATTGAATACGGCACCCGTGTTGTAGGAGGGGTAACACCCGGAAAGGGTGGACAGACTCACCTTGACAGACCGGTTTTTAACACCGTGGAAGAAGCGGTAAGGGAAGCCGGTGCAGATACAACGGTAATTTTTGTGCCCCCGGCCTTTGCTGCCGATGCCATCATGGAAGCGGCAAATGCAGGAATTGCATTGATTGTGGCCATTACAGAGGGGATCCCCCTAGCCGATATGGTGAAGGTTAAGGAGTATCTGGCTGGAAAGAATGTCAGGCTTATCGGACCCAATTGTCCGGGTATCATTACTCCCGGGGAGGCCAAGGTCGGAATTATGCCGGGGTTTATTCACAAAAAAGGAAATGTGGGGATTGTATCCCGATCCGGAACTCTCACCTATGAGGCAGTGGATCAGGTTACCAAGGAAGGATTAGGGCAAAGTACCTGCATAGGTATTGGGGGAGATCCCATAGTTGGGACCACTACCCTGGATGCCATAAAACTCTTTATGGATGATGTGGATACTCATGGCATAATTATGATCGGAGAAATTGGTGGAAGCATGGAAGCCGAGGCTGCAGAATGGATCAAATCCAACGGAACCAAACCGGTAGTTGGTTTCATTGCCGGTCAAACAGCTCCCAAGGGAAGGAGAATGGGTCATGCAGGCGCCATAATTGGCGGTAAGTCAGACACCGCTGAAGCCAAAATGAATATTATGAGGGAATGCGGGATTAAGGTTGTAGAATCTCCGGCTAATCTTGGAAGTACGATCGCCGGATTGTTGAAATAAATCTGTTATTACTCAGAGAATGGATGAGAGGCTAAGGGAAGCCGCCGAAATAATCAGAAAAGCAGTGCATGTAACTGCCTTCACCGGAGCGGGAATCTCCGTTGAAAGTGGAATTCCCCCGTTCAGGGGTCCGGAAGGACTGTGGTCAAGGTATGATCCCAAGATCCTTGAAATTTCCTATTTTCATCGTCACCCTGAAAAATCCTGGCTTGCCATCAAATCCATTTTTTATGATTTTTTTGGGAAAGTAGAGCCAAATGCCGCTCATATCTCTCTTGCCCGGCTCGAATCGGCCGGCATCATTAAAGCCATTATCACACAGAATATCGATAACCTGCATCAGGAAGCCGGAAGTGAAAACGTCTATGAATACCATGGCAATTACAGTAAGCTATTGTGCCCTAATTGTGGAACCATTTACGATGTTAAGGAAACCAATCTGAATCAAATTCCACCTTTATGCCCCAGAGACGGAGATATACTCAAACCTGATTTTGTATTTTTCGGGGAACAAATTCCTCAGACTGCCAGTGCAGCCAGCTATCATGAGGCAAGTGTGGCCGATGTATTCCTCCTTGTCGGTACCACTGGTGAAGTTATGCCGGCCAACCTGGTTCCACGACTGGCCAAACAGAACGGAGCAAGCATAATTGAGATCAATCCTGAGCCATCCAACTACACACAGGAAATCACCGATGTATTTTTACAGGGAAGGGCAGGGGAAATCCTTCCAGGACTGGTAAACCTGATCCTTGAGGTCTAATTCCCAAACAAGTTTATTAACTAAAATAACATATCATGAACTTACTCAAAGACAAAACAGCTCTAATAACCGGTGCTGCGAGGGGCATTGGACGCCAAATTGCCCTGTCCATGGCTGCAGAAGGAGCAAACATCGCCTTTACCGATCTTAGCAGAGACGAAAATATGATAATCCTTGAAAAGGAACTTTCTGAAATGGGGGTAAAAGCCAGGGGATTTGCTTCGGATGCAAGCGATTTTGAACAGGCTCAGCAAGTTGCAGATGATGTCAATCAGGAATTCGGAAGCATTGATATCCTTGTTAATA
>CAZNFR010000155.1:0-4839 GCA_964572225.1 uncultured Bacteroidaceae bacterium | reverse complement strand
GTCATCAGATCCTGGATTACCCAGGGTTGCCGGCCCGATTCGGCCACCACCCAGCCTGCCTGTCCGGCCAGATAAGGCAATGGGATTGAGAAAAGGGCGGTATAGAGGAACCATCTTCGTTTTTCTAGTTTATCCCGGAATAGAAATATAAGCGAAAGAACGAAGAAGATAAAGAAGAAAAATCCAAGGATCACCATCAGATGGAAACTATAAAAACTTAGCGGAACATTCGGGATCAGTTCCCTTTCATCAGAGACAAAGCCGTACCCGAGATAGGAAAAATAGTTTTCTTTATAATCCTCATCATAAAACTTTGCTTTTATGGTTTCATAGGTAGTAATATCATTGCCGGCTTTTGCTTCCTTCATTGCCCTCAGGTCCTCGATCACCATTTTTCCCCTTCTCATTTTTTCCCTTGCCGAGATGTATCCCTGTTGAGGATTACCCTGGGTAAGATCCACTATTCCGGGAACAAACGCATCCCAATTCCCATAGGCCATGTAAGAAAGAAGGTTTGGAAACTCTATGCTGAAGGCAAAGTCCTTAAGGTTTTCATTTTCCGGATCCTCATCGCTCTCGGTCATAACCCCGATCGCCACGAGGCTCGCACCTTCCTGTCCGTGATAAAGGCCCTCAATTGCTGCAAATTTCATGGGCTGCGCAGTAACAATTTCACGTGTGGAGCTGTCGCCGGTAAAAATTACGTAAACCGAAGAAAGCAATCCGAAGATCGAGGCTACCAGAATACTCCGTTTAGCGAAGAATAGCTCTCTCTTTTTCAGAATAAACCAGCTTGATATACCGATAACAAAAACGGAAGCGAGGACAAACCCGGAAGAAATGGTATGCAGGAATTTATTCACTGCCATTGGAGAAAAAAGAATTTCCCAGAAATTGATCATTTCATTCCTTGCGGTTTCCGGGTTGAACTGCATGCCAACGGGTGCCTGCATCCAGGCATTGGCTACCAGGATCCATAAGGCTGAAAGGTTTGCACCAATGGCTACCAGCCAGGTTGATGTGAGATGAAACCCCTTTCCGACTTTATTCCAGCCGAAAAACATCACCGCAATAAAGGTAGATTCCAGGAAAAAGGCCATTATTCCTTCCACAGCAAGGGGTGCACCGAAAATATCACCCACAAACCATGAATACTTCGACCAGTTGGTCCCGAATTCAAATTCGAGAATAATCCCGGTGGCAACACCAATTGCGAAATTGATACCGAAAAGGACCATCCAGAACTTGGTGATCTTTTTCCATTGAGGATTTCCCGTCCTCACATAGATGGTCTCCATTATCGCCATGATAAATGAAAGACCAAGAGTGAGCGGGACAAACAGCCAATGGTAGACAGCTGTGAGGGCGAACTGGGCCCTTGCCCAATCGACCATGGAGAGGTCAACATTTTCAATCATAGGTTCAAGATTACTAATTAGTTAATTGTTGAAGGACATATTCACTCCTTTCCTCATCAGAGGAGAAATCACGTTTTAATATATCAGGAAAGAAAAAAAGTTTCAGGATAAAAAACATTATGAAAAGCTTAACAAGGATGATGATCCATATTTGTCGACCCCACTTTGGTAAATTTCTGAAACCCTCAAGATAAAAATTGAATACTTTTCCGACAGTCTTGAAAAAAGGACTCATATAGGGCTGTAGTTTTAGTTTTGCATGGGGCAAGGTAAATAATTATCCATACATATGTAACTAGTTTTCGAGAGATAAGCGGGGTAAATCTCCGGAATTTGAATTATTTATATTCAATTTAAAAAGAACCGGCTGTTTTCTATAAAATCATTGTGATGAGAAAATTGTACTATATTTACTTCGTTAAAAAAAAGCCTGATAATATGAACGTTAAAGCCCTGTTTACACTGGTTATTTTAGTATTGGTATGGTTTAAAGCAGGTGCCCAGGATCAAGCTTCTTCCCCCTATGACATACAGATCGGATTTATTGAAAAACAGGGTGAGTATGCAGATCTTAGCACCCGGCTGGTAAACGAGGATGGACAAACTGTCATCCTGGCTGACCTGATGGATAAGCCCACCATCTTAAATCTGGTATATTACCGCTGCCCCGGAACCTGCAGTCCGCTAATGTGGGGGGTTGCCAAATTTATCGACGAAGTGGATCTCAAGCTTGGAGAGGATTACCAGGTTCTTACCATTAGTTTTGATCATACTGAAAATATACAGCTTGGACTACAGAAGAAGGCCAATTACATCAGCAGTATGGATAAAAAGGAAATCGCTGAAGAGAATTGGAAATTCTTTGTAACCGATAGTACTAATATCGCAAACCTCTGCGAATCAGTGGGTTTCCGGTTTAAATGGATTGTGGATCAATATACCCATCCTACCGGACTGATCGCACTGGCACCCGATGGAAAGGTTACCCGTTACTTGCGCGGAATTGAATTTTTACCCTTCGACATCAAAATTACCATGGTGGAAGCTGCCAATGGAAAAATAGGACCCTCCATCAACCGTCTTTTGGCATTTTGCTATTCCTATGACAGGCAGCAAAATCAGATGGTATTCAATGTAACCAAAGTCTCAGGTATTCTGATCATGTTCTTCGGTCTTGTGATCTTTCTTGTCCTTGTTTTTATTAAAAGAAAAAATACAAAAGTTGCTTAGCATGAGTGGAAACAATCAAAATCCGGAACCGAGCTACCTGGAATACAAGGGTAAGCATAAAGGAATTTTCGCCTGGATTCTTTCGACGGATCATAAAAGAATTGGTCTTTTGTACCTTTATACGATGCTGGTTTTTTTCAGCATTGCTGCCATTCTCGGATTGCTTATGAAATTTGAGTTGCTGGCTCCGGGGAAAACGATCATTGAAGCCCAGACCTATAATGCATTCTTTACTGTTCATGGGGTGATCATGATTTTTGTAATTGTGGTCCCGGGACTTCCGGCAGTTTTCGGTAATTTCTTTCTACCCATAATGATTGGAGCAAAAGACGTGGCCTTCCCAAGACTCAATCTGCTTTCATGGTATGTTTATATCTTCGGGATCATCCTCGTTGTTTTATCATTGTTTGCGGGTGGTGGCGCACCGGATACCGGATGGACCTTTTATGCACCCTATTCATTCAAAACCTCAACGAATATGTTGCCGGCAGTTATTGGGGCATTTGTTCTGGGTTTTTCATCCATTCTGACGGGATTGAATTTCATAGTAACTATCCACCGCCTCCGGGCTCCGGGCATGTCCTGGATGAAGATGCCACTTTTTCCATGGACACTTTACGGAACGGCCTGGATACAACTTCTGGCCACCCCTGTGGTAGGTATCACCCTGCTGATGATCGTAGCGGAAAGGGTGTTCAATATTGGTTTTTTTGATCCTGCCCTGGGTGGGGACCCAATTCTTTATCAGCACCTTTTCTGGATCTATAGTCACCCGGCGGTTTACATAATGATCCTCCCAGGAATGGGAGTGATTTCGGAGATCATTCCGACCTTTTCCAGGAAAGCCATTTTTGGATACCCTTTCATTGTAGCCTCTACACTGGCCATTGCTTTTGTAGGTTATTTTGTGTGGGGCCATCATATGTTTACTTCAGGAATGAGTGGTACCGCCTTGTTTACCTTTTCCATACTAACATTTCTTGTCGCCATACCCAGTGCCATTAAAGTCTTTAACTGGATTTCCACCATGCACAAGGGGTCCATTCTGCTCGATACACCTTTTTATTGGGCATGTTCCTTTATCTTCGTCTTTATGATCGGAGGTTTTACGGGTTTGATCCTGGGATCCCTGGCTACCAATGTTCACGTTCACGACACCCATTTTGTGGTAGGACATTTTCATTTTATCGTATTTGGAGGAACGGGTTTTAGTTTTCTGGGTGCGTTGCATTACTGGTATCCCAAGATCTGGGGTAGAACCTATGATTCCAAGTGGGCTAATACGGGGTGGCTGATGTTCTTTATAGGATTCCTGACCTTGTACCTTCCCATGTTCTACCTGGGAATCAAAGGGATGCCCAGAAGATATTACGATTACGACGAAATTTTTCATGCAGGGAACATAATTTCCAGTATGGGCTCATGGATCATGATTGCCGGGCTGCTCATCGTTTTTCTAAATCTTTTCAGAAAAGGAAGATCGATTGCAGAAATGAATCCCTGGGGGGGAAGAACTTTGGAATGGACTGTGCCCTCTCCTCCACCACTCGAAAATTTTGAAAAAATACCCGTACTGGACAAAGGTCCATACGAATACGAATAAAATTTTAAATCTGCACCCCTATTATGGAAATGCACAGAGACGACGTTGCTTCCAAGACCGGAATGTGGTTATTCCTATTCACGGAAATGCTCCTTTTCGCCGGATTATTTATTGTATACTCAATATACAGATATATTAATGCGGAAGCTTTTCATCAGGCAGCCCATGAACTGGATGTATTCATCGGTACTTTGAACACGGTTTTGCTACTGATAAGTTCCGCGACCATTGCCATGTCTATTACTGCCCTTCAAAAGAAAAACAAGAAACTGTGTCTTGCCCTTCTCAGCGTTACATTAGTCATAGGATTTGTTTTTCTGGTGAATAAGTATTTTGAGTGGGGAGGTAAAATTGGCCATGGCATTTACCCCGGATCTGAGATTCTGGCAAATCGCGGACAGGGAGATGTGTTATTTTTTGGACTTTACTATTTCATGACCGGCCTACATGCATTTCATATTATTATCGGCATGGTATTTATTGGCTGGGTAATGGTTTATGTAGCCCGGGGTAAACAGAGTCATGATAATTTTGCCCTGCTGGAAAACTCAGGTCTTTACTGGCATCTGGTTGACCTGATCTGGATCT
>CAZNFR010000154.1:0-4883 GCA_964572225.1 uncultured Bacteroidaceae bacterium | reverse complement strand
CCAAGTAAAAGAACCTGAATATTTTGTGGATTTTCAACTGAGTGGTCCCTATAAAATCTGGCACCATCAGCATCATTTTAAGGAAATTCCCGGGGGTGTGGAGATGACCGATATCGTTTCATGGTCCCTTCCCCTTGGAATTCTGGGTCGACTCGCGAATGTCCTTTTTGTCAGATCCCGTGTGAAAGAGATTTTTGAGTACCGAACAAAGGTGCTGACAGAAAAATTTGGTGAGTTTGAATTTCAGAAATCCGCCTGATGAAGACGGGAAGTCAGGAAATCATTGCAGGGGTTGACTATGGCTCGAGACTGGCAGGTACTACCGCATTATGTATTGGGAATACCGGAGGCGAATTCCGGGACATTCTTCAGGCGAATAAAAAGAAATGCGCAGATGAGTTTATTCTGAATTGTGTCAGGCAATACTCAGTATCCGCTATTTTCATGGATGCCCCCTTCAGCCTCCCAGGCGTGTACTCTTCCCTGAAAGGGTTTGATGATTTTTTTTACCGGAAGGCAGACAAGGAATTGAAGGCAATGTCGCCGATGTTTCTTGGCGGACTCACCGCGAGGGCCATGAAACTGAAAACCAAGCTCGATGAAGAGGGTGTTAAATGCATTGAGGTTTATCCTGGCGGACTCGCAAGGGTTCTCGGGCTGCAGGAAATGGGGTATAAGGGAAAGAGGGAATTTATTTCGGATTGTTTTCAGAGTCTGAAGGGTCAATTTGACGGGATCCTGGGTCCGTGCCCGGAAAACTGGCATCAGTTTGATGCATTGCTGGCCTACTTTACCGGAATCAGATATTATCGGGAAAAGGCCGAAGTTTTCGGCGACAAAAGGGAAGGGACCATTCTGATTTAATTATCGTATTGCCGACATTCCCCCGTCCACGTGGATTATCTGACCGGTCATCCATGAAGATCGCTCCGACAACAGGAACTCCATGGCAAAAGCCTGATCGTCGGGGGTTCCGGTTCGTTTAAGCGGATGCCGTTCGGCCGAATTTTGCTGTTTACTTTCCGTGTTTAACAGTCTCTCGGCAAGAGGGGTCTCTGTAAGGGAGGGAGCAACTGCATTTACCCGTATTGCCGGAGCCAGTTCGGCAGCGAGTGAGCGCACCAACCCTTCTATCGCAGCTTTCGAGGCAGCAATGCTTGCATGAAAAGGGAGTCCCGACTGCGCGGCAACCGTGCTAACCATCACCACAGAAGGACAGTCCCCCTTTTTTAGGGCCGGAAGAGCAGACTGTATCGCCCTTACTGCTCCCAGCACATTCACTTCAAAATCCTGAAGAAAATCCTCCCTCTTTAAGCGGTTGAAAGGCTTCAGATTTATAGTCCCGGGTAAATATACCAGACCCTCCAGGTTTTCCGGAAGCTCTTTTAGTTCTGATCCGGGATCCGAAGCATCGAAAAATTGGTATTGAGAATTTTCAATGCTTGCAATATTTTCATTTTCACGGGAATAGAAGTAAAGAAAGGTCTCTTTGCCTTCAAGATTTCGGGCAAGCCGGAGACCTATTCCTGTGTTCCCGCCTACAATGGCTATGTTTCTCATGTCTTAACCAGGTCAAAGATTAATAAAAAAACTTCTGACATGCAGTTGGGGATTTATCTGGGATCGGCTTTAATATGCTGCAAAAACTCATCCCGTACAGAGGCATCCTTGAATTTCCCGTGATAGGAAGTGGTAACCGTCGAGCTGTTCACATCCTTTACTCCCCGGGTGATCACACACATGTGTGCCGAATCAACCACCACTGCAACATCTTCAGTTTCCAGCACTTTTTTTAACTCCTCAGCAATCTGAATAGTAAGCCTCTCCTGAACCTGCGGTCTCCTTGAAAAATAATCCACGATCCGGTTTATTTTTGATAATCCGATCACTTTGCCACTGGAAATATAGGCAACATGCGCTCTGCCAAGTATGGGCACAAAGTGGTGCTCACAATAGGAGTGAACCTTAATGTCCCTTTCCACCAGCATTTCGTGGTAGTTGAATTTATTTTCAAAGAGAGTGGCCGCCGGTTTGTTATCAGGATTCAGTCCGTGGAAAATCTCTTTCACATACATTTTGGCCACACGCCTGGGGGTTCCGCCCAGACTGTCGTCGTTTAGATCCAGTCCAAGGGTCTCCATAATCTTTTGAAAATGATAGGATATCCTGTCAATTTTTTCGTTGTCGCTAAGATCAAAGGCATCGGGTCTGAGTGGGGTTTCAATGCTGGTTCCCACATGTTCATCGCCAATAACCATAAAATCGTTTATCTGAATCTCCTTAAAGCCCGACACTTCGTGTCCGTTGGCTTTCAGAGCATTATTTCCGTTAATTTTCATCAATGAATTGTTTAAATTTTGTTCGAATGATGAATCATCCCCATTTTATTCTGCTTGCTTTTAAGAGTACCCGGCTTTACTGCAAACCGGGTTTCAGGGATATGTCAGGGGTGATTCATGTCTATAAAAGAAAAAAAGATGCTTAAATCTTATTGGCAGACAAATTTTTTCACTGAAAATCTTTCAGTGAATCCATAAGCTTTTTCCGGGTGAAGAAAATCCGGCTCTTCACGGTACCAATCTTGAGATCAAGCTTATCGGCAATCTCCTTGTACTTGAATCCTTCGGTATGCATCCGGAAAGGTACCTTGAAGTCATCATCCAGCGCTTCAATCGCTTTGTTGATCTCTTTGTATGAATACTCGGAGTCGGGCCTTTCAAGATAAGACTCTTTGGAATTGTTGAGATAGTACAAATCTTTGGTATTATCCACCGTAGTATTTTCACGGACCGCCTTCCGATAGTTGTTGATGAAGGTATTCTTCATTATGGTATAAGCCCATGCTTTCAAATTGGTGAACTCCTGAAATTTGTCCCTGTAGGTTAATGCTTTTAAATACGTTTCCTGGAGAAGATCTTTCGCCTCATCGCGGTTAGAAGTTAAACTTAGTGCAAATCTCTCAAGGCTGTCTTCCATATTGATCAGTTCATTATTAAATTCCATTGCTGTCATAGTTGTAAGTTTTTGCGATTAATTGTTTAACAAATATACTATTAAGTTGAACAAAAAACCAAATTACTTGTGTCAAAAATTCGTTAAAATATGAACAATTATAAATAACAAAATGCAGCGAAAGTTAGCATATATAGGAATTTTAGCAAGATTTCCAATCTTCGTTCTAAATAAATGTCAAACAATTGCAAGTTGTTTAATAATGTGCAGAAAACATTAAACAAACATTAATTTAACAGACAAAAGACTCTTTTATTGGAGATTATGGGATATAATATATCATCATACCCGTCTAATGTCAATTAATTCAGGAGGTTATATAGCATATCGAGAAAATTTCACGATCTGGCAAGGCTTACAGCGCGATTTTTTTAATGAAGGCATCTTTATAGCCCGACGATCGAATTTCGGAAAGGGCATTCCGGCCTTCATCCATCGATGTGTAAAGTCCGGAATAATAACGCCGAAGTCCGTCTCTTCCATATTCAATCATTAGTAGGTCAACCCCCGGCAGCCTGGTCGAGCCGTTGTTTTTATCCAGGGCCATAACTTGTATAGTATAATAATACCCCTGCGATTCAATTTGGGGGTCTGCATTTTTAAACCGGCCATAATCGGATAGTTTCCCCAAAAAAGCATCGTGGTACCCCTGTTCCACGAGGCGGGAAAGGGCGGGTGAAGCCAGATCCTTATCCTGAAAAACACCGACAAGATACCTGTAGTAGCCATCCTCACCGGGAATGATCAGGTATTCCCCGGGTTCTTTAATCCCCTCTCCGGGATTCCATTTCTTCAGGGCAAGGAACTGCAGGGTGAAAGGTCCTTCCCGCGAAACCCGTGCCAATTGATTCCTCTCCCTTAAGTGTTCCAGTTCTCTCCGGGTTATAATTTCCGGTTGCCAGCCGGGAACCTCCGCCAGCCCGGATAGTAGATCCAATGCTTCAGTTTTAGGCTGAAAGGGTCCTGCGATATAAAGGGGCTCCTCTCCCTGTTTCATTAACCTGAAGGTCGTATCCGGCTCAAAGTCGCTTTTATTCGCTTCATCCTCTCTCGAGTAAAGGACGAAATAGCTCTTAAGAGCCTCAGGCAGGAGGTGCTCTGGTACCCGGGTTTCTTCCAGGCGGATATTGACATTTTGATTGTGGATAAGACTAATCTCCACCTGCCGGTTAAACCGTCTTCCTTCCGGGTTATCCGAACCGTCAGGATTCCGGTTGATAGCCAGGTTTTCTTTATCACCCAGGGCCACAGGCAGGAAACGTTCCCTTGAAATGCCTCTTGTGGTCAGATAATCCACCACCGAGTTTATTCGCCGGTTGGCAAGCAGAAGATTATAACTCTCACTCCCTCTCGAATCGGTCCTGCCTTTAAGCTCAACATAGATTTCGGGCTGCTCTTTCATTACCCTTAGAAGCTTTTCAAGTTCAATTTTCGCTGCTTTGTTTAAACGTTCACTGTCAAATCCGAAAAGTATGTTTCTGGCCAGGACAGTGAACTGGTTCTTTTCGCTCCGGGATTCCTGAAGCTCACTCTCCATGGAAATAAATCCGGCTCCCGAATTTCCCTTAACACTGAAAAACTCTTGTTTGTCATCAAAACCCGGACTGCTGATAAGGATTTCGTAGTCTCCTTCTTCAAGATTGAATGAGAAGGAATTGCCGGTGGTTTCCAGTGTTGTCAGCCTAAGACTGTCACCGGTTTTTGTGTTTTTCAGACTCAGACTGGGTTTTTCCTCAAGTATGGAATTGTTTGAGGTACTCAGGCTTCCGGTGAAGGTAAATTTCCGGTCCGGGTCCGAGGGCTCCAGACTGGCAATGTAGAGTCCGTATAAATCCTTATTCTCACCGGGAAAATTGAGGATAGCCTGTTTA
>CAZNFR010000153.1:0-5000 GCA_964572225.1 uncultured Bacteroidaceae bacterium | reverse complement strand
GTCCCTTCCGGAAGGGCTGCAAAAGCATCATTCGTGGGAGCAAAAACCGTGAAAGGTCCGTCGCTCTTAAGGGTTTCTACCAGATCACCTGCCTGAACTGCAGCAACCAGAGTGCTCAGAAACTCGGTGTTCACAGCCAGATCCACAATATCTGATTTTTTTTCTTTATCTGTTCCACACTGTGCATTAGCGTTTCCAACAAAAATAAATCCGCTCATCACTACGGCTAATAATACTGATTTCATAGTCTTCATAATATATGGTTTTGATTTGACATACCCCTTAGACGTTATAAACCTGCATTATGTTTAACAAAAGTATTAAAAAGTTAAACAAAAATATGTTAAATAGAATCAGACCCTATTGTAAGAATTGCTCCTGTCATGGTATTCGTTTGGTTGTTTTTAGTATCTTTCAGCCTAAAATATCCCTTTATGAAACGCATTCTTGCAGGTTTTTACCTGATTATTTTTTTTACGGGAATCTCGGCACAGGGAAAGAGGTATATCCTTGATGCAGATACAGGAAATGAAATGGATGACCTCTATGCTATTACCGGCGCTCTTGCGTCAGGTAAGGCTGAATTGCTTGGAATTACCTCTGCACATTTTAATAATGTTCAGTTGCTCACCGACTCCATGTGGCATATATATCCTACGCAAAACATCAACACTTTGAAGATTTCCCAGAATCTGAATGAGGAGATCCTGGGAAGGCTGGGCCGCAACGATATCCCTTTACCGGAAGGATGTGACCGAATGGTCGGGTATGCCTGGGGGTATTATGAAGGGGCACCGGTTCCGACCTCACCCGCGGTTGACTTCATAATTGAGGAAGCAAGAAAAACACCGGCCGGGGAAAAACTGAATATTATTATCCTTGGGCCAGTCACCAATGTTGCAGCGGCGGTATTGAAGGATCCTGCTATTATTGAGCGGATCCGTGTTTATGCATTAACCATGAGGTATGATCCGGAACTGAATGCCTGGAACAAGAATTCCTTCAATGCCAGAAATGATATCAACGGCCTGGATGTTTTGCTGAACTCCCGAGCGCTTGAAATGTATGTGATCCCGGGCAATGTCTCATCCCGAATGATTTTTTACCGCGAGGAAACCTTAAAGAAACTGAAAGGGATGAGTCATCCGCTTGCCGAAATGCTTACTGAAAGGTGGGATGAAGTAAGTGCCGGAAATACATGGATTATGTGGGATGTGGCACTTGTGGAAGCTTTTCTTAATCCCCAGTTTGCGGTAATTGAGACTCTTGAGGGTCCGCCTGAAAACGGATACCGACCCCTAAATGTTTACGTGGACATTGAGGTGAAGGAAATGCAGTCCCATTTTTGGAAGAAAATGGAAAGTCTGATGGTGGGGAATTGAAGTTGTTTGACCTTTCCGCCCCTGCAGTCTCCTTAGCTTAACGGGTATTTGTTCACAAAAACCTAAAAAACGGAAAAAGTAAGGGCTTTTATTTTATTTTCAGGATAATTTTTCCCCTGGCCCTTCTTGACTCACTGTACTCGTGCGCTTTCCTGGCTTTTTCGAGAGGAAATTTTTTATCGATGATCACCTTAAGATTGCCGATAGCAATCTGGTCTCTTACCCATTTAATATCATCCCGGTTAATTTTCATTAAAATCAACCTCAGCTTTTTTTTATAAAACAGGTTGGTTATAAGTTGGGTAAGAAAGGTGGAGGTACTGAGGTTCAGCTTCACAAGGACTCCCTGTTTTTTAAGGTTATGCTTAATCTTTCGGAATTTCAGGTTCCCGGCTGCATCGAGGATAATATCATATTTTCTGGAAGTATCGGCAAAATTTTTCCTGTGATAATCAATCGCTTTTTCAGCACCCAGTTTCCTGACGAGGGGGTGATTCTTTTTACTGCATACCGCGGTTACTTCTCCACCCAGGATCCTGGCTATTTGGACAGCGTAGGTTCCGACTCCGCCAGAGGCCCCATTGATCAGTACTTTCATTCCTATCTCCAGTTGGCCGTGGTCTCTTAGCGACTGAAGGGCCGTAACACCTGCGACCGACAAGGTTGAGCCTTCAGGAAAATCAATATTTTCCGGCAGTATAACACAGTTCTCTTCGGGAGCACAAAAAAATTCGGCATAAGCCCCGGCAGTATAATCTCTTTTCACGGCAAAGACTTTATCCCCGGGTTTAAGACTTTCAACCCCGGGCCCAACACTTTCCACGATCCCCGAAGCTTCAATGCCCGGATATTTTGGGAATTTTCTACCGGTTATTATTTTTAGCCTTCCCTGCCTGGCTTTCCAGTCGGCCGGATTAACCGAAGCAGCTTTGATTCTGATCAGGACCTCTCCCTGTTTAGGTCTCGGGGTCACCACATCCACATATTCAAGAGTTTCCGAACCTCCGTAACGGTTATAGATTATCGCTTTCACAGCTATTGGACTTTAGTGAAAAATTGTTTCTGATAGGGGGTAGTTTTCATTACAGACCGATGGTAAATTCTATTTTGTTCCAGCTTTCAATGTTGATCCCTGGAGGTTTTTTCCAGAGAATGAGAAGGTTTTATAATGGCTTTAAAAATACGATTTATAGATTTATTCTCCAATCCTGAATCGGGTCTATGCTTTCCAACATTCATGAGAATAATCAATTCCCTTTAAGCCAGGGCTTTTGTATCTTTGATCAAAACTGAAATAATGGTACATTCAATTGTTAGAGAGTTAATCGAGCCCGCTTCGATTGTGGTGGTCGGAGCTTCCAATAATATCAAAAAACCCGGAGGAAAGATCCTTAAGAATCTCAGGGACGGCAGTTTCAATGGCAGACTTTACGCTGTTAATCCCAAAGAAACCATGGTACAGGGTATACAGGCCTGGGCTGACGTAAGCGATATTCCCCAGGCAGATATGGCTGTTCTTGCCATACCCTCCAAAATGTGTCCGCCGGTGGTCGAAACACTTGCTAAAAAAAAGAATACCCGTGCTTTTATAATCGTCTCTGCTGGTTTTTCGGAAGAAAACAGAGAGGGGGCTGAGCTTGAGAACAGAGTAGTGGATCTGATTGAAGAAACCGGTGGCAGTCTTATTGGTCCAAACTGCATTGGAGTCATGACCCCTGTATTTCAAGCTGTTTTTACCCTGCCCATCCCGGAATTGTCACCTCAGGGTTGTGATTTTATTTCCGGATCCGGAGCCACCGCAGTTTTTATCATGGAATCGGGTATACCAAAGGGATTGAAATTTTCCAGTGTTTATTCTGTCGGAAATTCGGCTCAGATTGGAGTGGAGGAAATGCTGGAGTTCTTTGATGCCAGTTTTGATGCTAAAAGCAGTTCCAGGACAAAATTACTGTACATTGAAAGCATTCAAAATCCGGCCAAGTTGTTAAAGCATGCTTCCAGCCTTATTTCAAAAGGCTGCAGAATTGCTGCCATCAAGGCAGGAAGTTCGGAAGCCGGCTCCCGGGCTGCCAGTTCCCACACCGGGGCTATGGCAAGTTCAGACGCTGCGGTTGATGCTTTATTCAGGAAAGCGGGGATTGTCAGATGTAAAAGCAGAGAGGAACTTTCCACTGTGGGCGGGGTATTTATGCATAAGGAAATTAAGGGAAACAATATCGCCATCATTACCCATGCAGGTGGACCAGCGGTAATGCTTACCGATGCGCTTTCGGAGGGGGGATATCAGGTTCCAGCTATCGAAGGACCAGATGCCGAGGAGCTTTTAGAACAACTTTACCCCGGTTCCTCGGTAGCTAATCCCATCGATATTCTGGCAACGGGAACAGCAGAACAGCTTGGACTTTGCATTGAATACTGCGAAAACCGCTTCCATCACATCGACGCTGTGGTGATTATTTTCGGAAGCAGCGGACTGGATGAGGTTTTTGATGTATATGAGTTGATAGACCAGAAAATGAAAACCTGCAAAAAGCCCATATTTCCGGTAATGCCATCCATTAGCACTGCCGCAGAGGAAGTAAAACAATTCAGGGAAAAGGGGAATATTCTGTTCTTTGATGAAGTTCTTTTGGGGCAATCACTGGTCAGGGTAAGAAATACACCCACACCGGCCATCCACGAACCCTTGTCCAAGGGGGAAGATATTCACAAGGTCAGATCTATTATGAGAGACTGTGAGCCGGGTTATTTGGATGAAAAAACGGTTTTTGCCCTCCTCGATGCTGCAGGGATTCCGGTTATTGAGACGTATAAGGTCCATTCCCGAAAAGAATTGCATGATATTGCAGGATCATTGAAATTTCCAATGGTAATGAAAGTCTCAGGACCCCTACATAAATCTGACATAGGAGGGGTTGTAACCGGTATCGCAGACCAGGAAACCCTCGACAGGGAGTTTACCCGGCTAATGGAGATCAAAGATGCAATAGGAGTTGTGATACAACCTCAGCTCTCGGGAATAGAGTTATTTCTTGGAGGCAGTTTTGAACCCGGATTCGGACCCTTGCTGATGTGCGGATTGGGAGGTATTTTTTTGGAGGTACTTAAGGATGTGCAGGTTGGACTTGCACCCCTGAGTCATAATGAAGCAAAAAGTATGATTTCCTCTCTGAGATCCTATCCCATAATTAAGGGGATCAGGGGAAAGGAAGGAGCAGACGAGGAGCTGTTTGCAGATATTTTAGTAAGGCTATCCGTACTCCTGGAGAATGCGCCTGAGATTAAGGAGATTGATCTTAACCCTTTAATTGGAAAGGGGAAGAACATCAGAGTGGTGGATGCCAGGATCAGGATTGAAAGATGAGATCTTTTCCAAACCTCTAAATTAATTAAGAATAATTTTAACTTGAGTTAACACCCGCTGTTTATATTGAACCAATTTTAAACCCTTCAAAATTCCTACCTATGGACTCAAAAGCAAAAAATCAGGATTTCCATTCAATGGAAACTCCACCCGAAAAATTTGATGAAGGTTTTCTCTCCCGCTTCTTTAGTTTTAAATCCCTGGTAAGCCTTTGGTTGGTAAAAGTTCTGTATGCGGTCGGACTTATTGTGATT
>CAZNFR010000152.1:0-5011 GCA_964572225.1 uncultured Bacteroidaceae bacterium | reverse complement strand
GCACGGTCTTTACCGGTCACTTCTCTTTAATATGGTAAAAGGGGTATCCGAGGGCTATTCGGTAAACCTCGAATTGGTTGGTGTTGGTTACAGGGCTGAAGCCAAAGGGCAGATCCTGGAACTTTCACTGGGATATTCACACGATATTCATTTTTTACTTCCCAAAGAAGTATCGGTGGAAGCCAAAACCGAAAGAAGAAGTAATCCAATTGTTACCTTGTCCAGCGTAGATAAACAATTACTGGGACAGGTTGTGGCGAAGGTAAGATCCTTCAGACCACCAGAACCCTACAAGGGTAAAGGTATTCGCTTCCAGGGAGAAGAGATCCGCCGCAAAGCAGGAAAAACAGCTAGTGTATAATGCTCTATTGTAAATAATCAGGAAAATGGCTTTAACAAAGTTAGAAAGACGTTCACGGATAAAGAAAAGGATCAGAGGCAGAATAAGCGGTTCCTCCGATATGCCCAGAATGTCCGTATTCAGAAGTAATAAGCAGATCTATGTTCAGCTTATTGACGATCGCACCGGTAAAACACTCGTTTCCGCTTCTTCAAAAGAAAAAGCAGTGAGTGAGTCTGAACTGAAGGATAAAAAAGACCAGGCAAGATCCGTGGGTAAATTGTTAGCTGAAAAAGCGATCGAACAGGGGATTAAGGAAGTTAAATTTGACCGTAATGGTTATCTGTATCACGGAAGAATTAAGGAATTGGCCGATGCAGCCAGGAAAAGCGGTTTAAAACTATAAAGAAATTATGTCAACAAGTATCAGGAAAATTAAAACCACCGATCTTGAATTAAAGGACAGGCTCGTTAGTATCCAAAGGGTTACCAAAGTAACCAAAGGGGGTAGGACATTCAGTTTCTCAGCCATCGTTGTGGTTGGAAACGAGGATGGAATTGTAGGCTATGGTCTGGGAAAAGCCAATGAGGTAACCACAGCCATCGCCAAAGGAGTTGAAGATGCAAAGAAAAACCTAATCCGTGTTCCGGTCTTTAAGGGAACCATCCCTCACGAACAGCTGGCTAAGTATGGAGGTGCCTCCGTATTTCTGAAACCTGCTTCCAGTGGTACGGGTGTAAAAGCCGGTGGTGCTATGCGTGCAGTGCTGGAAAGCGTGGGGATCACAGATGTACTGGCAAAATCCAAAGGTTCTTCAAACCCCCATAACCTTGTTAAAGCTACATTCAGCGCCCTGCTCGAACTCAGGGATCCTGCAACCGTAGCCGAATCACGCGGAGTTTCCGTCGAAAAAGTATTTAATGGTTAATCAGATCAACGTCATGGCAAAAATCAGGATCACCCAGATAAAAAGTAAAATAGGAAGCACCCAGAGACAAAAGAAAACCCTCGAAGCCCTGGGAATAAAAAAGATGAATGGTAGTGTTGAAGTTGAAAATACCCCACAAATTAAGGGTATGGTCGATAAAATATCCCACCTGCTAAAGGTGGAAGAAATTGGAAAGTAATAACTGAATTATTCTTATCGAAATGGACTTAAGTAACTTAAAACCGGCAAAAGGATCAACCAAGTCAAAAAAGAGATTAGGACGCGGAGAAGGAAGCGGCTCAGGCGGAACTGCCTCCCGCGGACATAAAGGCGCTCAGTCCAGATCCGGCTATTCCCGTAAGATCGGATTTGAAGGCGGACAAATGCCCTTGCAGAGAAGGGTTCCCAAATTTGGGTTCAAGAATATCAACCGAAAAGAATATAAGGCGATAAATATCAGCGTCCTTCAGGATCTTGTTGATAAAAAGAATATTACCGATATTGATGTTGAAATCCTCAGAGAATCCGGCCTCGTTGGAAAGAACGATCTGGTGAAAATCCTGGGTAACGGCGAACTGAAAGCCAAAGTCAATGTTAAAGCCCACGCATTCTCCGCAAAAGCAAAAGAGATTATTGAAGGCGCCGAAGGGAAAGCAGAAATAATAAGTTAACCGATAAAGAAACGAATCGCATGAGGTCCTTTTTTGAAACTCTGAAAAACATATACAAGATCGAAGATCTGAGAGCCAGGATCCTATATACCCTGGGTATTCTCCTGATCTATCGCCTTGGTACCAAAGTAGTGCTCCCCGGAATCGATCCTACAGCACTTCAAGGGCTAAAAGACCAGACCGCTTCCGGCGTTATGGGACTGCTTGATATGTTCAGTGGCGGTGCTTTTTCGAATGCTTCTGTGTTCGGATTGGGTATCATGCCTTATATTTCTGCCAGCATCATTATTCAGCTCCTCGGAATCGCAGTGCCTTATTTCCAGAGACTGCAAAAGGAAGGTGAAAGTGGAAGAAGAAAGATCAATCAAATTACACGATATCTTACCGTAGCTATCCTTCTCCTTCAGGGACCCAGCTATATTGCAAACCTCAGAGTACAGGTTCCTGAGGCATTTGCCCCCGGATTCTCCAGTATATCAGCGGTTATAATCCTTACAGCAGGTACCATGTTCGTGATGTGGCTGGGTGAAAGGATTACCGATAAAGGAATTGGGAATGGGATCTCACTTATTATAATGATAGGTATTATTGCTCAACTCCCGTTTGGGGTTGTGGCCGAGTTCAGCGGAAGGCTCGAACAGGGCGGACTGGTTGCATTTCTGCTCGAAATTGTGGTGTTGTTCTTTATTTTTATGCTAACCATCCTGCTGGTTCAGGGTACAAGAAGAATCCCTGTACAATACGCGAAAAGAATAGTTGGAAACAAGCAATATGGTGGTGTAAGACAGTATATTCCACTTAAAGTAAACGCTGCAGGGGTAATGCCCATTATCTTTGCCCAGGCTATTGTGGTTATTCCCATTACCATTGCCGGCTTTTCCAATACCGACAGTTTTTCAGGTTTCCTGGCAGCTTTTTCAAACTTCCAGGGATTCTGGTACAACTTTACCCTCGCCGTATTGATCATATTATTCACCTATTTCTATACGGCTATTACCATTAATCCGGTACAGATGGCAGAAGATATGAAGAAGAATGGCGGATTTATACCCGGAGTGAAACCGGGAAGGAAAACAGTGGAATTTCTTGATACCGTAATGTCAAGAATAACCCTGCCCGGATCAATATTCCTGGCCCTGGTGGCAATTCTACCGGCTTTCGCAATGATTGCAGGAGTCAATAATCAGTTTGCCCAGTTCTATGGAGGGACCTCCCTGCTCATTCTGGTCGGAGTGGTTCTTGATACCCTTCAGCAAATTGAAAGCCACCTGCTTATGCGCCATTATGACGGACTTATGAAATCCGGAAGGATAAAAGGCCGCACTGGGAGTGCAGCCGCAATTTAGACCTGAATACAGGAAAGAAGTTCTTTGATGATAAAATACAAGACAGTAGAGGAAATAGAGAAGTTAAGAGCAAGTAATCAATTAGTATCCAGGACACTGGCAGTGATTGCCGGTTATGTAAAACCCGGGATCTCAACAGACCGTCTGGATAAGATTGCGAATGAGTATATTAATGATAATGGTGCGGAACCTGCATTTTTGGGTTTTAACGGTTATCCGAAGACGCTCTGTACTTCTGTAAATTCTCAGGTTGTTCACGGTATACCTTCAGGGTATGAGCTCAGGGACGGTGACATCATTTCCGTTGATTGTGGAGTGCGAATGGACGGATATATCGGTGATACAGCCTACAGTTTTGCAGTGGGAGAAGTTAGTACCGAAGTCAGACAACTGCTGGAAACCACCAAAAATGCCCTGTATAAAGGGGTTGAACAGGCAGTGGCAGGGAATCGGATCGGTGATATTGGATACACCATCCAAAAAATTTGTGAAGACTCCGGATTTAGCGTAGTAAGAGAACTTGTAGGACATGGAATCGGAAGAGATCTGCACGAAGAACCGGAAGTTCCCAATTACGGGAAAAGAGGGACCGGAGCAAAACTGAACAAGGGTTTGGTCATCTGCATCGAACCCATGGTGAACATGGGGAAACGACACATTGTCCAGGAAGCTGACGGATGGACCATCCGAACCTCAGACAACCAGCCCTCCGCTCATTTTGAACTGGCAGTGGCCGTGGAAAATGGGAAACCCGATTTGCTGTCGACCTTTAAATATATTGAGGAAGTTTTAAAATAAATAGTGAATTATGGCAAAACAACCTTCCATCGAACAAGATGGCGTTATAACTGAAGCTTTATCAAATGCAATGTTCCGGGTTGAACTTGAGAATGGACATGTGATCACAGCCCATATCTCTGGTAAAATGCGAATGCATTATATTAAGCTGCTACCCGGCGACAGGGTTAAGGTTGAAATGTCACCCTATGATTTGACCAAAGGAAGAATATCGTTCAGGTATAAATAAATAGAACATTTATCGTTAAAGATCCGGAGGATAGAGAAACGAAAACAGCAGTTTTTATTAATAAATTCAAAAGATCAGTAAAGTATAAAATAACAAACGAGTGATATGAAAGTAAGAGCATCCGTAAAAAAGCGTAGCGCCGAATGTAAAATCGTTCGGAGAAAAGGCCGGCTTTATGTGATTAACAAGAAAACCCCGAAGTTTAAACAACGTCAGGGTTAATTTAGAAACCAAGATTATAAAATATACAATACTATGGCTAGAATCGTTGGAGTTGACCTGCCGAAAAACAAAAGAGGCGAAATAGGTCTTACCTACATTACCGGAATTGGCAGAAGCGCTGCCAAGACTATTCTTAAAAAAGCCGGCGTGGATGGAAACACAAAGGTCCAGGATTGGAATGATGACCAGATTGGTAAGATCCGTAAAGTTATCAATGAAGAGTATACAGTAGAAGGAGAATTAAGATCCGGTGTCCAGATGAACATCAAACGATTGATGGACATAGGTAGTTACCGTGGGATACGTCACCGTTCAGGTCTTCCTGTACGCGGACAGAGCACCAAGAACAATGCACGGACCCGGAAAGGCCGTAAAAAGACCGTGGCTAATAAAAAGAAAGCAACTAAATAATATTATACGAGGGCTAAAAAGACAGGAACGTCAAGAAAGAAAGTTGTTAACGTTGAACCCAACGG
>CAZNFR010000151.1:0-5065 GCA_964572225.1 uncultured Bacteroidaceae bacterium | reverse complement strand
AAAGTCCGCGGACTCGAGGTACTGTCCCGCCTTCCGGAAGACAAAACCTGTCTGGTCATTATGGGCCGGCCCTACAACACGGGCGATCCGGCTCTTAATCTGAGCATAAAGGATAAACTCATCAACCTGGATGTGATTCCCATCCCGATGGATTTCCTGCTTCTGGACGAGTCGGAAATCACGGAAGATTATCATAAAATGTACTGGCCCAACGGCAGGAAGATCCTCTCGGCCGCCCGGATCATTGCCGGCGACGAACGCCTTCATGCCATCTATATGGGGAATTTCCGCTGCGGACCCGACTCTTTCCTTTCCCATTTCGTCCACGAAGAGATGGCAGGGAAACCCTATATGGAACTGGAAATAGACGAACACAGTGCCGATGCTGGGATGATCACCCGCTACGAAGCCTTTCTCGACAGCCTCAAAGGAGCGAGAATGAATGAGGACGGAGATAAAGAAGTTTACCGTCCCCGCAAACTTTCCTCAACACCCATGAAGGACAGGGTGTTGTATTTCCCTTACATGAACGATGCATCCCATGTGGTTGCCGCCGTAGCCCGCAGCTTCGGAATACAGTCATGGTCGCTTCCCATGCAGACTCAGGAAGACCTGGATCTTGCCCGCAAATACACTTCGGGACGGGAATGTTTTCCCATGATCTGCACCACCGGAAGCTTTCTGAAAAAGTTGATGGATCCGGATACCGACCCTTCCCGGGTAAGCTTTTTCATGCCCGACCATAACGGACCCTGTCGTTTCGGGCAATACAACCGTTTCCAGAGGGTGCTTTTTGACCGACTCGGATACAGGGATACAGAGATCATTGCCCCCAGCAACGACAGTTCCTATGAGGATATTTCCGGCGGACACGGAACGCGGTTTCGCTTCAACACATGGAAGGGTTTTGTGGCCCTGGATATGATCCGGAAGCTGAAACAGGAAAGGAAACCCTACGAGATGATCCCGGGCAGTACGGAGATCGTTTACCAAAACGCCGTTGCCAGCCTGGTGAAATGCATGGAGAGTGGCGGACACAAACTGGTGAATGAGCTGGTCGATATTGTACATGATTTCGATTCGATTCCTCTTTCCAACGGAAAAAGAAAGCCGGTGATAGCGGTGGTCGGAGAGATCTTTATGAGGGACAATGCTTTTTGCAGTGGTCGACTGGTTGAGCGTCTGGAAAAAGCCGGAGCCGAAACCTGGATCGCCCCCTTTGCCGAGTGGCTGGCATACAGCACCATACGGTATACCCGCGACAGTAAGTGGAAAAGGGATTTCAAAGGCCTGATCCGATCAAAGATCCAGGAATATAGTCAGGAAGCCTCAGCGAAAAGGATCAGCCGTGTTTTCCACGGATGGTTTGACGAGGATAAGGAGATAAGCGTCAAGGAAATGCTCAATGCCTGCGATCCTTATGTTCACAGGCATTACGACGGAGACCCTGCCCTTAACCTGGGCACTTCAGCAATCCTGGCCGGAAAGGGAATAAGCGGAATCGCCAATATTCTTCCTTTCACCTGCATGCCGGGAACCCTGGTAAGCTCCGTTTCCGGACAGCTCAGAAAGGATCATAACAATATTCCTCATTTGAATATTGCGTACGACGGACAGGAGGACAGCTCAATTGATCTTAGGATTCAGGCCTTTATGCATCAGGCGACCCGTTATGCCGAAGAATTTGGTCTCACCAAAATCCCCGGACTGGTGAAAGAGTCCTGAGAGATCCTCTAGGGTCTGAAGGCAAATTCCGAGGGAATGATCCCCGCTTTAAAACTATCCATTAGGTTCCCGTTAACATCGTAACGGTAAATTGTACCTCTCTGTACATGGTCGATTGCATCCGCAACGTAGACATCGGATGTGAATGGATCTACCGCGAGACCATAAAATCCGCTGGTAAAGCCGGTAGTGTAGGGACTGTGGATAAAAATTTCCGGTTCCTTTTCCGACAGCACAGGCAGCCGGTATACATCGCGGTTAATGAAATACAGGGTATCCCCGGTTCCGTTCATGGCGATCCCGGTGGGGCGGTTCCTCTGTTCCAACGGGATAAGCTTTTCGATCTCAAGGCTCACCGGATTGATGCGCGTCAGTCCCGGTTGCTCATATCCATAGGGGCTACCGGGGTAACCTCCGTCGCTCAGCACCCATAGTCTTCCGAAGCGATCCATCTCCATATCCACCGGTTGCTTCACCACCGTGATGGAATCCCTGACCCGGTCAGTTTCCGAATCCACCACCAGGATTGTGTTATCATAGCTCCAGCAGGCCACAAAAACCTGATTCCCCCAGCCCACCATCTTTTCGGTGGAATGCTGGTAAAAATCAGGATTCCCGTTGTTCACATCAATGCGCCCGGTAAGTTTCAATCCCACAGGATCCACAATGCTGATGGACCGTGCATAAAGATCACTTACATAGGCCTTGTTATGCCCGACAAAATGTATGAACCTCGGCGAAACCAGTCCGGTAATCTCCCCCTTCAGACTGAAATCCCGGATATCCATCGCATAAATCCTCCCGCTGTTATTCACCACTATGTACGCCAGGCTGTCACGAATACTCAGCGAACTTGCCACATCGCCCAAAGGCAGTGCATTGGCGCGAAAAAACACATCGTTGAGCACCTTCAAGGAATCGATAAAATAATAGCTGAGCGAAGCATTATGGTAAAACAAATTGCCCTCATTCAGAATGAAAAGACCACTTTGTTCAGCGATATAACGGTTCAAAAGCGTATCCTCCGCGGGATCGACCCGGTTTATCTCATACCACTCCCCGTCATCCATGCAGGAGGAAAGCAGGAAAAATAGGGGCAACAACCCTATATAAAACCGGATTCTCATTTTCAAAATTCAATTTTTATCAAAAGAGTATAATGCCTGCCGGGCATAAATCGCTGCAAAACACTGCGGTATTCCTCATTCAGAAGGTTGTGGACCTGGATCTCCATTCCGGCCCCGAACTTATTGAATCGAAAATTTTTCCCAACCGAGATCTCGTTCATAAAATAAGGGTACAAGCTAAGCATGGGATTCTCACCGCTCCCAAGTCCCAAATCCTCCGAATCATCATTGAGTCCGGTCCGATTGCTGCTCAGCAGATACCTCCGGCTGTAAAAATTATGTTGAAAGCTGAGGTGCCATCCCTCCCTCGACGCCGAAAGCAGCAGGTTTGCCGAATGCACCGGGATGAACGGCAACTGTTTGTTCCCCGACTCGTCCCCTTCCACCAGAGGCTCCCCCCTGTTTTCCGAACGGGTGAAGGCATAATTTGCCAGAACCCGGAATTGGTTCATACCCACTTTGGCCTTCAGACTCAGGCTTAGTTCCATTCCGGTTGAAAGGACCTCTTTCAGATTGAAGGGTTCCCAATAGCCTTTGAACCCGGGTAACCAAAGGATCCAATCATCGACCCTCATTCGGTACCCCGTGACTTCGGCCTCCACCAACCCAAAGGGAAGTGGCAGTTTCGACTCCAGTCCTGCCTCCACATTCAGGGCTTTTTCCGGATTGAGTCCGGGGTTCCCCCCGGGTTGCCAGTATAGGTCGTTAAGGCCCGGATTGCTGACGGTCTGCGATACCCCTCCCTTCAGCAACAATTGTTCCTGATCGAGTAGCTTCAGGGTAAATCCCATGCTCACATTCACCGGCGATTCAATATCCGAGAGCCAGTCTTTCCTCAGTTGGAAGGATAGAAGGAGCCTTTCACGAAAGTTCAAATATGCTCCCCCGAAAAGGGAAAGTTCATGGCGATCGGCGTCATACCCCTGAAGAACGGCCGTATCCAGAGTGCTTATCCGGTAATAATTGTAATTCCCGTTCAACCGGAAGGAGAGGAGGTCCGATGCTTTATATTCAGCATTATAGCGGTTAAACCAGGAAGTGATCCGACTCCCGGAGTTGACAGGCAGGATCTCCCCCTGACCCCTTATTCCGGTGCGCACCACATAATCCAGCGACTGATGATCCAGTCCCGTTTGAAAGCCCGAGTTCAGCTTTGTATGGTAGGATTGCAACCCCAGCACTGCTTTCACGAAACGGTTATCTTCCCGGTTCCTTCGGTAAACACTAGTATCTCTGAGCTGCCGGCTCTGTACCCCGGGCAGGGAGCGATGAGCATCCTGAAACCATACCCGCGCAGAAAGTATGTGCTTTTCCCCTAAACGCAGGTAAAACTCCTGTGAAGCCCCCATATTTCTGTAACCCCCATCCTGGTTCCTCATTTCGGGGTAACCCGGAAGGTATTTGTTGGTGAAGGGATAATCATTTTTGGAATAGGAATGATAAAGCCGGGTTCCCGACTGAAAACGGGTGTTTCCCGCGTTTACCCTGACAAACTCGTCGAAACTGGAAAAGCTGCCCAACCCCTGGTAATAGCTCCCCGAGAACCGGTTGTTCCACCGGGCTGTGTTGTTCAGCTCAACATGTCCGCCCAGTCCCCCACTCAGAAAGCCCAGCGATGCTGCTCCATGCTGGAGGTTCATTTCGTCGACCATATAAACCGGGATCAGCGAAAAATCCACCATACCCAGCATGGGGGAGTTAAGAGGAATCCCGTTCCAGGACACCCGGGTATGGTTGGTGGCAGTCCCCCGGAACGAAGCCGTAGCCAGGGCACCCCTGCCGTAGTTCCGGATAAATACCTGAGTATTTTCAGAGAGAACATCGGAGAGGTTACGTATAATCTTGGTATTCAGCACAGCACTGTCGACCTGAGTCTCTTTCATCCCTGCTTTTTCACTCACAAAGCTACCCTGGCGACTCACCTCCACCTCCCTTATCTCGAATACGGAATCCCTTATGCCCTGAGCATCAAGGTTCAGGACTGCAATCAAACAAATCGATATAAAAAGGGATCTCTTCAATCTTTTTCAGGTATTATCGTGTCGTTCTGTAGTCATCAAAGAAGCGGGGCCCTGAGATTATTTTTTTATCATTCGCAATCTCTCCAGGCCCCATTCATGCTTTACAAGGAGGAAATAGACCCCCGGATCCAGGAATCCGATATAAAGAGATTCACCGCTTTGATGTTCGGGAATGCTCATAATCCTGCGCCC
>CAZNFR010000150.1:0-5102 GCA_964572225.1 uncultured Bacteroidaceae bacterium | reverse complement strand
AGAAAAGAAGAGATTTCCTGAAGAAGTTAGCTGCTTCAACAGCGGCCTTAACACTTCCTTTTAACAACGGCCAAGGTTTTGCCGGAAACCCTGATCCACGATGACAATTATTGCCTTTGAGAAAACTTGGAAATACCGGTGAGAATATCACCATGCTTGGGATAGGAGGCTTTCATATACATTGGATAAGCGAACCGGATGCAAGGGAAGTGATCAATACTGCACTTGAAAATGGAATTCGTTTTTTTGATACTGCTGAAAGCTATGGTCCTCACGTGGGGGAAATAAAATATGGAAAATTCCTGACCCCATAGCACAGAGAGGAGATTTTCCTGATGACCAAAACTCAGGCCAAAGATGCAAAAACAGCCAGGGAACATCTGGAGGGCTCCTTACGGAGGATGAAAACAAACTACCTCGATCTCTGGCAATTGCATTCCCTCCGTACACCCGAAGATGTGGATGAAAGATTGGATAATGGGGTGCTGGATGTATTTCTGGAAGCAAAGCAAAGTGGGAAAGTTCGTTTCATTGGATTTACAGGTCACCAAAATCCCAAAGCCCATCTCAGAATTCTTGAACGTACCCATGATATGGATATGTGGGATGCTGCACAGATGCCCATTAATCCCCTGGACGCTGCCAGCAATCATAGTTTTGTAAAGGATGTTTTACCTGTACTGGTTGAAAAGAAAATTGGAGTTCTGGCTATGAAAACGCTTGCGGATGGCCGATTCTTTGCCCAAAAGAATCAGCATAACTTCAAAACCGATACTCCGATTATTCCTGACCGGTTCAGCATTACCGATGCGCTCAATTTTGCATGGTCCCTTCCTGTCAGTACACTTATCACGGGTGCTGAAAACAAAGAGTTTCTTCTTGAAAAGATCCGCCTGGCCAAACAATTCACAAAACTGAGAGAATCAGATAGATCAGAAATAATTGTTAGAGTGTCCAATCTGGAGGTTTATGGTAAGTTTGAATATTATAAGAAAGTGTAAACAATAACATGATCGCTATGGGAGGTTTTCACCGGGTAATCTGATAAATCCCCAAATTGATGTAAATAAATCCAACCGCCAAGACAACTACTATGAAGAAGTACCCATTCCTCCTGATTTCCCTGATACTATCCCTGCCCTTTGCTTTTTCTCAGACAGTAGAAACAGTCCCCGATACCGCCCGGATTATCGCCAACGGCTATGTCCGCTAAAGCGTTTTTGGAGCGAAAGGGGACGGACAGCGGGACGATATATACGCTATCTCTGCCGCCCACGCCTTTGCAAACCGGAAGGGTCTTCCCGTTTTATTATCGATGAGAGGGATGTGGACGACCTCGAAGCTTCTGTATTTATGGTTACGACCCGTAAGGAATTCTATGCCCTGAATTCGGTGACCTCCCTGACCCGGAATCAGGACAAACTGGAGATCCGACCGGATGAACCGGCTTTGATCACGGTGACGGATGAGAAGGTAAAACGGTATAAACGCTACGGACTGAATCAGAATGAGGGAAAATCATACTACAAAAACTATATTGTTACTGATAACCGATAATCAAATAACTGTTTCTTCCTTTCAAAGGGTATGAAAGAGAAGTACCTTGAATTATTGGATGTAAGGATTACCAAATTAAATATTAAAACTTACATCGATGGAAGACCTCATTTCCTGGTAGGAATCTGTGGATTGGATCAGAAGATAAAAGATGCGACCATAGGTTACACTGGATACTTATGCGGCCGGATTACCAGGTTTTATATATTGACTAAGTTGCTCAGCTGTAACACCGTTTCCGAAAAACTGTGACAGATCCGTAGGTGCTTCAAAAGCGATGGTGTAGTAACTCTGTGTCAGACGGACCAGAAAACGGTTGTAACTGACATCCGAATTGTAGTTGAAAGATCCTTTTACATCGGTGGAAAAATTGCTGTATTCGGCCCTAAGTGCCATGCCTAACTGTTCACGGGATGAAATTTGTTCCATACTATAGGTAGTGCGTGCCGGAAGGTCTCCCGGGTTATCGGCAATGATTTCGTTCATGGCATCGTAAACACTGCCGAGACTTACCACCTCCAGTTGCCGGCTGGCAGAGGCAGCACCGTTTACAAGGGTGATAACCACGGTACCGGGGCCACGGTCGACCGGTATTCCGCTGGGCGTTGCTAAATCCAGTGTATTTCCCTGCAAAAGGTTGCCGGGGAATATGACCTGAGTGTTCGGATCAAATTGAGGATAATCGCTGTATCCCTCGGTTAGACTAACCGTTTTTCGGGTACAAAAATACTGGTCATTTCCTGATGATTCTTCGAATTCCACTGCCTCCGACTCAGTGTAGGTTTCTTCGAAATCTTCGAAGGAACCGGCACTTATCAGAATATCTTCAAGTCCCTCATCAAATTTTTTTTCGCAACTTGTGAATAATATGAGCAATAAACCAGCTAGCGCCAATACCAACCGGGGAGATAATTTTATTTTTTCTGTCATAATCATTTGTTTGCAAAATAAGGTAAGTATAATTTTTTGTGGATGGGTAAAGTCTGATATTCATGGTTGAAAAACCAGATTACATGTTATATGTTCAAAGTCGGGTTTTATTCGCCTTTTATTTGGATGCCTGTTTCGATGGCTGGGATAAAAGTAGTTTCCTTTCGCGGGAATCCTTTATTATTACAGTAGACAATTGGTGAAGGCAATAAAGTTTCTGCTTTAAACTATTTATGGAAGTTGGTAGCCAATATTATCGCTTTCGACAATTAAAAAGGCGTATTCCGTTCGGTGTAGAAAAATCATCGATACTCCGGATTCTCGAAATTCCATCGGGTGCCGTCATTCCAATCTTTACGTGAATTACCGTAGGGTGGATAGCCCTCATTTTCCTTTTTCATGATGTTTACGGATAGGTCCATCAATCACTGGGTATGGCTTACTTCGGGAGATTTTTTCAGGGTACAGTTAACATAGGTAGCGCTAAGATTTGAAAAATCAATTGTATTCATACTTGGTTTTTAGTAAGGATTTAGTTTTGTTGATTAATTTCTCAGGATCAGTGGATAATGGAATGCAGGGGTAAATTCTCAAGAATGCTTTTTACGCTCGATCGCTTTTTATAGTCCGGATCAAACTGACGCCATACAATCTTCCTGTTTTTTAGGGCTAAAGGTAACATCGTAGGCATCGGATATTTTATATCCATCGTCAAACAAAAGCCTGAATTCTGCCCCGGTTTTCTCGGGCGAAACAGCGATCACCGTTACCCCTTTTTCTGTAATCAATGAAAGACTGTCTTGTATTTGTGCGAGGTGTTTGTTGCAGACAGGGCACCAGTTTCCCCTGTAAAACATAAGGACCACAGGTCCGTTTTCCAGGGCTTCATACAAGTCAAAACGTTTATTGTCAGCATCCACGGCAGTAAATTGGGGAGCTTCAATACCGGCTTGCACACCACCGGCCTCTTCTGCGCTTCTTTTTTCCTGTGAATAGGAAGGTATAATCAGGGTTGAACAGATTAGAGCGAAGGCTATTTTTTTCATCGGATTAAAAAAGTTTATTGTTAATCTTCCTGTTTTACTGATCATTCAGGGAGTCGTACAATTCGATACCGGGATAGAATGCAGCGAAGGAGAACCAGTATCCCATCATATAGGGGATTGATTTAAGCCGTTCTCCCTGTCTGGGGCCCGAAACGGCGCGACCAAAGACATCCCAGGTATTCCCTTCATTATCGGTTAGAATTTCCGGAAGCATGTTTTCAATTGCCTGAAAGATCAAGGGTATTCCCTCCTCTGTTTCCGTTTGGAATGCTACCATAAGGTTTTCCTGCGGATTTCCGGTAACGATGAATTCACTTCCCAAGAAATTATCCAGAATGATATTGCCGTTTTCAGTCAGGTTTTTAAAGGTGTATGCCTTTGCCTTTTGGTCCCTGAAAACAGCCAATACCCGTTCTTTGGCATGCAGGCGGGAATCAGAATTGCTCACCGGGAAGATCAGGCTTTCATTGACACGATAGGAACCATAGGGGTAGGAGCCATAGGAGCGGTTATAGCCTGTATTTTTTGAGACCACTTTTGAAGCCGGATACATTTTTTTCCAGGTTTCCCAGGTAGTTTCCACAAGGTTATAAGTTTCTGCTTCCCGGCCTGACAAGCTTCCGTTAACGCTTTTCAGCAACAGTTGTGACCAGTTGCTGTTTGATGCCCGATCGTACGGGATAATGTTGGAATTGTAAAGCAGGCCTGAAACGCCAAAGGTTGTTTCCTTGCTGTCAATCATCCGGTTCCATCCGATCCCGGTGCCGGTCAGGGGGCAATAGATAACAGCTACTGAATGATTTTCGGTTTGGTCATTAATGATTTCGTGCCAGTCGAGCACCGGATGGGGGTAAGCCCTTACATCGTCTCCGTCTGCAAAGGCAAGGACCAAATTCTCGCTGTCCAGCCAGGAAATATCGTCGACGGAAACCAATTCGGGTTCGGTTAATGCCGGAATGCCATCTTTCCCTGGTCCGCCATCGCGAACTTCATTCTCCGGGATCAGCCAATCGTCTCCATTTTGGTTATTATTGCCTCCATTCAAGGGGTTTTCCTCGGTACAGGAACCCAAAAGCATGATGTGCATTAACCCAATTAAACTTAGTGTTTTCATAATAAGTATCCATGTTAAAAAATTAAAACTGGTTTTTTCCCTGTGGGAATTGAAGCCGAGATGGCAGCAGAAAATTTATAACCGGTGGTCAATTGTGTGCCTTGAAGTTTACGATATAAAGGCCACTCGGAGGAAAGACGGAATGAAAGACCGTTCAGGAATTGAATATTCATACCTGGTATTGCGTAAGTCCACTGCCCCCCTGAAGAGGGAAATGCATTTCCGTCAATATAATCGGGCGTTTGATGCCGGTAGCGTCCAATCAAGAACAGGCTTACCGGGATGCCCGCAAAAACATTGTAATAAATCCCCAGGCTAGCCTGAAGCTCATTTCCAAACCGGTAGTTTTGAACCTCATTGTATTTGGTATTGGTTCCGGAGTACCGGTAGGTAATAACAGAGGTGACTCCCAGATTCGGGGTAATGAACCGGTCTTTTTGCATATAACTCCAGAC
>CAZNFR010000149.1:0-5192 GCA_964572225.1 uncultured Bacteroidaceae bacterium | reverse complement strand
ATCTCTGAAAAATAAAGATCCGGATACTGATACCTGGAGATCAGATACGCTCCGTAAAGAAGATCGGGCCTGGAGGAATGAGCCCATTCCTTAAGTTCTTTCTGTACATGAGTAAATTGAATGGACTGGATCAGGTCTTCTATTCTTTGCTGAAAATCCTGGTTAAGAGAGGATTCCCATGCTTTCTCGAGACTGGGGATGATATCGACTCCGCATTCCATGATCTTCCCCGACACCGCCTTGAAAACCATATCGTCCGGGTCTTCCAGTAAATCGATTAGTGCTTTGATCTCTTTGTCCACTGGAGCAGGCATTATATTCGTTTCACAATGTACAAAATTAAAACTATTTTTGTTAATGCGATGGAGGGAGGAGTTTCCCGGTAAGTCAACCGGTCCTAATTTAAAAAGGATATAAATATTGTTTTCGGCTTGTAATACCTGAATTAGTCCTAAAAACCAATACAGAATCCTCCTTTTCGGTGGTTCCATAAATAGGGCTATCTTTGAATCTCAAAATCGTTCTTTAAATTAATTTGGATTTCTATACACTAATTAAAATGTTATGAACAAAAAAGGACAATCGTTAATTATTATGGCTGTGGTGATTCTGGTAGTAATCATTTTCTTCAGCAGCAGTATGTTTTATGTAATTCAGCCCGGGGAAAGGGCCATAATCTTCAAAAAGTTTACCGTCGGACTGGTAAAGGATAAGATCTTTGAACCGGGATTCCACATTATCGCACCCTGGAACGATCTCATCAAGTACGATGTAAGGGAGCAAAGAAGCGAAGAAACCCTTGATGTGCTTGACAGGAATGGTCTCACCCTGCAGGTGGATGTGTTCGTAAGGTATAATCCAACCATGGAACAGATCGGGTTTTTGCATGAAGAGATCGGACCGGAATATGTAAACCGCGTGGTCGTGCCTGAAGTCAGATCTGCGGTACGCCGTATTATGGGTAAATTTGCAGCAGAAGAGATCTACTCTACCAAAAGAGCTGAAGTAGAGGAGGAAATCTATACCGAAACAGAAAATGTCCTGCAAAGTAAAAATATCGAAATGCAGACCCTCCTGATCCGGTCTATTAAACTGCCCGATCAGCTCAAACAGGCCATTGAGACCAAACTAAAACAAGAACAGGAAGCCCTGGCATACGAATTCCGGCTGGCAAGAGAAGAATCCGAAGCAGAACGAAAAAGGATTGAGGCGGAAGGGATCGCAGGATTTAACCGGATTATCAATCAGTCTCTGACCGATAATGTTCTGAAGCAAAGAGGAATAGAAGCTACACTCGAGCTTGCCAATTCCCAGAACGCAAAGATCGTAATTATCGGTTCCGGAGATGAGGGATTACCTTTGATATTAAGTGACAAATAAGTATATTTCACTGCTATTTAAATAACAATACGCAGTGAGATTTACTTTTGTCTTTATTCTCGGTCTCCTTTTTCCATCGGTGCTTTACAGCAACGATAAAATCAAAAAGGAGATCGAGGCCATTCGAATTGTCAACGCCCCAAAAATAGATGCGGTCCTTGACGACCAGGCCTGGGAGGATGCCGGCGTTGCCAACGATTTTTTCCAGTTAATGCCGTTTAACGGAAAACCCTGTTCCTTTAATTCCGAGGTCAGGATTCTCTATGACGATGAGGCCCTCTATATCGGAGCTATGTTGTCGGATCCCAATCCGGACAGCATCGTTAAGATTCTTACTCAGCGGGATGAGCTTAGCGATTCCGATTTTTTTGGGGTCTACCTGGATCCGTTTAACGACGGACTCAACGCTTATGGTTTTTTTGTTACGGCTGCCGGGGTTCAGACGGATATGAGAAATACCTCAGGATCAATGGAAATTGAAGACGAATCCTGGGATGCTGTCTGGGAAAGCGCGGTTCAAATCGTGGATCGGGGTTGGGTTGTGGAGATGAAGATCCCCTACTCAGCGCTGCGGTTCCCCAAGGAAAATACCGAGAATTGGGGACTAAACATATTCCGAAATATCCGCAGGTACCGTGAATATGTTTCCTGGAATTATATTGACCGCAAGCAAACCGGCATGCTCAGTCAGGCCGGACTCCTTTCCGGAGTGAAAGATGTAGAACCTCCGGTACGGCTTTCTTTTACCCCCTACCTCGCCACTTACCTAAATAAGTACAGCGGAAATTCGGATCCGGGATATTCGATAAAAGGCGGACTTGATCTTAAATACGGACTAACCGAGAGTTTTACCCTGGATATGATGCTGATCCCGGATTTCGGTCAGGTGGAATCCGACGATGAAATTCTTAATCTGACTCCCTTCGAAACTTATTACGACGAAAAACGGGCTTTCTTTACCGAAGGTGGTGAGTTATTCGACAAGGCCGAGATTTTTTATTCACGAAGGATAGGGGGCAGACCCGATGGATACTCCGAGGCTGAAGACCGGTTGAATGAAAATGAAAAACTGATTAAAAATCCGGCTGAAACCCAATTGCTGAATGCCACCAAAGTAAGCGGGAAAACACGAAAAGGGCTGAGTGTGGGGTTTCTGAATGCGGTATCCAAACCCATGTTTGCCACTGCCAGAGATACCCTAACGGGAGAGATCAGGGAAATCAAGACCCAGGATCTTACCAACTATAACATTACAGTCGTGGAACAGGCACTCAGGAATAACTCCTACCTAAGTTTCATTAATACAAATATGAACCAGGCAGGCAATCCTTTTCGCGCTAATGTGCTCGGAATAGATCATAAACTGGTTAACAATGCCAACAGTTATGCGGTTTATGTAAAGGGAGCATGGTCCCGGCGATTGGACGAAGGAATTCATCCGGAAAACGGATATTATTACGATCTGGATGTCTCTAAAATTCAGGGACAATTTCTAGCTTCCCTGTCCCGAAGAATGGAAACGCACAACTATAATCCCAATGATCTGGGATTTAACAGGGCTAATAATGAGATTTCCAACAGGCTCAGGTTAAGCTATAATTTTTACGAGCCTTTCTGGATCCTTCGGAATCTGTATAATTCAGTTTTTGTGGAGTACTCCACGCTTTACCAACCCCTGGAATTCAGGGAGAAAAATATTGGACTCAGATCCAGAATGACCTTCAATAATTACTTTACTTTTGGTTTTGTTAGCTTTTACCAGCCTGAGGCCTACGATTGGTTTGAACCCCGGGTTGAAGGTTATAAAATGATCGAACCCGGATATTTTTACAACAGTGCTTTTTTCTCTTCGGATTATCGGAAGCCTCTTGCCCTGGATGCGGAAATCACCCACCGACAGTCTTTTGAGTACGGGTCCGAATTCCTGGGACTTTCTTTTGGGCCCCGGATTCGCATCAACGATAATTTCTTTGTCAATTACAGCATCGACGACAATAAATACAAGAACGATCTTGGTTATATAGACCATACAGAGCAAGAAGACAGTATATACATGGGTCGCAGGAATGTCAATACCCTGATCAATACCCTGAATGCGAATTATACTTTCTCCACCCAATCATCCTTAAGTTTCCGGGTCCGGCACTATTGGTCCAGCCTGCAGTATAAGGATTACTACCTTTTGCAGGAGAACGGGCGGTTAAAACCCAACGAAGGGTATACGGCCGATGGGAGGAATTTCAATGCATTGAACCTTGATATGGTGTATACCTGGATTTTTGCTCCGGGAAGTGAAATCACCATTGTCTGGAAGAATTCCATTGAAACCGATGAGGATTACCCCATCGAGGAGTTCAGTGAGAATATCCGGAATACCTTTGCGGCACCCCAGTTTAACAGTCTGTCGTTCAAGATCCTTTACTATCTGGATTATAACTACCTGAAGAAAAAAGGTTGATCTTTATTTCATCCTTTTCCCTGTGGAAATAATTATCTTTACAATAAAAACAGTATGCTCCAACGAATACAGACCCTTTACCTGCTGGCAGCAGTATCGCTTTTCACCCTGATGCTCACCAATCCCCTGGCCCGGATCATTACCGATGAAGGTATTTATGAAATGGGTTACCTCGAAATTCATCCTTTGAATGAGACTTTGAATGAAGTAATAAAAGTCTGGCCGGTGACCATCCTTATTTTTGCCATTATGGCTCTGGGGCTGGCCACCATTCTCCTTTACAGAAAGAGGACCCTTCAGATTAGAATGTGTATGTTTAATATACTATTGATGTTGGGACTGGTGGGATTGATCTATTTTTTCAGCAGGTTTACCCAGGCAGATCTGAATGCTTCAAACAGCGTGTTGCTTTGGCCCATCGTGGTGCCTCCGGTGTCGGCAGTCTTTACCTTCCTGGCAATGAAAGCCATTCAGAAGGATGATGCACTGGTAAAATCCTATGACCGGCTGAGGTAGCAGTGATATCCATTCAATTACAGGTTTCCGGAAGAACTAACGGATCGTTATTATTCAGGTAGGTATTGTTTTGCTCGTTAAGGGTGCCGTTGGAATAGATAAAATATACATGCTCGGTATCCGGATCCACATAAAAGGTATTGTTGGTTGAGTTGACGGTGCTTGCTCCAACCCGGATGATGGATTCGGAAGAATTGTTTCTGAATTCGTTCCCATCGATAGTTACACTGTTGGAGGTTCCTGCCAGGTATATGGAAGTGGTATTCACTTCAAAGAAATTATTCCGGAAATCACTGGGATAGCCTGCGTAAGTGATGACACCGTAGCCGTTCTCGATTTTTTCAAAGCGATTGCCTTTCAAAACCAGTTTGCGGATGGAGGATTTTACATAGATCCCGGTGGTTGCGTTGGGGTTATGGGCACCCTCCAGAGGATAGAGGTGATGGTTACTTCCGATGAAGGTATTGTTTTCCACTCTTGCGCTGTCTATCGTGTTGCCGGGGTCGTCGCCAGATTCTCTTTCACCAATGATCAGGCAGAATTTGCCCCCGGAACCGGAGCGATCCAGAATATTGTTATGAATGTAGGAATATCCCTGGTCGTTGGAGATCTGGATGCAATCGCCCCCGGCC
Organism: uncultured Bacteroidaceae bacterium; assembly: GCA_964572225.1. GTDB lineage: Bacteria > Bacteroidota > Bacteroidia > Bacteroidales > CAZNFR01. Next base: position 206 of record CAZNFR010000149.1, on the reverse strand, counting down.
ACGGTTTCGGGTCCGTCGAAATACCCCATATTCACATTATAGATATGGCAGCCAAAGATCTCAATATTCCGGTTGTCTTCGGTGTAGATCCCATCGTCCCAGATATTGTGGATAACGGTATTGGAAATCACATTTTTACCCCGGGTAAGAAAGATTCGGATTCCCCATGAAAGGCTGTGAAACAGGCAATTATCCACTTTCAGCTC
>CAZNFR010000148.1:0-5343 GCA_964572225.1 uncultured Bacteroidaceae bacterium | reverse complement strand
GTTTAGGGGTTTAGGGGTTTAGGGGTTTAGGAGTTTAGGAGTTTAGGGGTTTAGGGGTTTAGGAGTTTAAGAGCAATCCCCATATCCCCTTTCATCCCCTTTCATCCCCTTTCATCCCCTTTCTTCTCTAAATTCCCAATCTTCCCTATCTTTACCCCATGCCACTCTTCCAATCCACCTTCCTCTCGGTCTTTCAGGGACTTATTCAGATCCTGATTATTGCTTCCATTGCAGGATGGTTCACTCATAAAAAGATTGTGAGTCAGGATATTATCGACGGACTCTCCAAGCTCACGGTTAAACTTCTACTGCCTTTTCTGATCTTTTATACCATTACCAGTGAGTTTAACCCTGGTGAGCAATCTTATTGGTGGATGGTACCCCTGATCATTATTTTTATTTCATCGACCGGACTTTTGTACTCGTTAATTTTATTTTTCCGTGGCAGAAAGAAGAAAAAGCATCTTTTTCCCCTGGCCTCCATGCAGAATGCCGTATATCTGATTTTACCCATTGGTGAATTCGTTTATCCGGAGCAATTTGAGGAGTTTTCTCTTATTTGCTTTCTGGTGGTTCTTGGGATGAGTCCGTTTATGTGGACGGTAGGGAAATTATTGAGCACCGAAGGGGATAAGGGAGAAAAGTTTTACAAGAAGATCCTTACCCCTCCCTTTATTGCCAATATCCTGTCCATCATTCTGGTGCTTACCGGACTAAACCGGTTTATTCCTGATTTCGTTAGCGATACCACCCAGTTCCTGGGAAGAGCTACGGTACCACTTGCTAGCTTTATTCTGGGAGCCACGATCGCCGGATCTTTCCGTGGATTTCCACGCTTCGGTGATGCCTTTGTGGTATTGATGATCAAGTTTCTGTTGATCCCCCTTTCCATGATTGGTTTTCTGCTTTTAACCGGCTTGCACCGGGAATTTCCCTTACTGGCCGATGTATTGGTTATTCAGAGCGCTTCTGCTCCGGCCACCGCGCATATTCTTATGATCCGTACCTATGGGGGACAAATTAAAGCCGCAGGAAGTATAATTTTCCTTGGCTATCTGATTTGCATCATCGCCATTCCTTTCTGGATATCCTTCTGGAAGTTTGCGGCAACGGTCGGATAAGAGTCGTGCTAGAGGACCCTTCAGCAGAAAATATGCAAACATAGTTACGCAATTGCTTGTTTAGGAATAAAAAGCAGATGAGATACATATACCTTTCCTTATTTTTTATTTTGTTGTTGGAGTATTCTGAAGGGAAAGTCCAGTTTTTTATCGGAGAGACCGAAGTAGATACCCAGTCGATCGTTACCGGACTGGACACGCCCTGGGAGATCCTTTGGGGTCCCGGCGATCATATTTGGTTCACGGAGCGGTATGGGAGAGTGAGCAGGGTTGATCCTTCGACTGGCCTGGTGGATGAACTGCTTGTTATCGATGAGGTGCATGAGCAATCGGAATCGGGCCTGTTGGGGATGGCCCTTCATCCGGATTTCACCACGCAGCCATACGTCTACCTTGTTTACAACTATCTCTCCCAGGGTTCAATCAAGGAAAAACTGGTAAGATATTCTTACAATGGCTCAATTCTCAGTTCCCCCGAGACCCTTATGGAAGACATCGGAGGTGCGGGTAACCATAACGGATCAAGGCTGCTGTTTGGGGAAGATGGGAAGCTTTACATGACTACCGGAGATGCGGTCGATGTGTCTACATCTCAGAACCTGGGTTCGCTCAACGGGAAGATCCTCAGGATGAACGATGATGGAAGCATCCCGGATGATAATCCCTTTGAGGACTCCTATATCTGGACTTTTGGACACCGGAATCCACAAGGGCTCATCCTGGGACCTGAGGGGATAATCCTGAGTTCTGAGCATGGACCCAGCAATGACGATGAAATTAACATTATTGAGAAGGGCAGGAATTACGGATGGCCCAACGTGCATGGCTTTTGTGACGGGGCCTCCGAAATGGATTTTTGCAATGAGAATAATGTGAAAGAGCCCATCGCTGCATGGACACCCACACTGGCAGTGGCCGGGATTGATTTTTATGCTTCGGACCTTATCCCTGAATGGGAGAACAGTATTCTGATCACCACCTTAAAAGAAGCTGAGCTTTACGTGTTAACAATGGATGAATCCGAAACCGGGGTGATCGCGGAATCCAGGTATTTTAACAACTGGTGGGGCCGGTTGAGGGATATCTGCATTGCTCCCGATGGAAGGGTCTTTATTTCCAGCTCGGAAAGAGATGGTAGGGGGAGTCCGGTTTCCGGAGATGACCGGATTGTTGAGATCCGGCCGGTCGATTTTCAGGTGGCTGTTGCCGAAACGGCCGAACCGGAATTAAAAGTATTTCCAAACCCTGTGGAAGGGTCTGAAATCCTGATCACCGGAATTCCTGAGGGAGCACGGATGGTCAGAATTCTTGACGCTTCGGGAAGACTTGTATATGAGACTTCCGTCCTGAATGAAGGCTCAGAAATCAGAATTAAACCCGAGCTGAGCAGTGGTTTTTATCTTATTCGGGTGGAGGGAACCGATAAGGTGAGAAGCATTCGTTTTCTCAAATTGTAAACCTATATTACATTGAATATCAGTTCATCCAGGCTACGTTTTGGAACATGATGGACGCCGTCCGGATCGCGCCAGTATTTGACATCGCCGTTGACCATATTTTCCAGGACTACTTTTTCGGAGGGTTTTCCCAACGCGATAACCTGAATAATAAGGAGAAAGGAGGGGAGTTCCAGGATTTGGGCCAGCTCTTTTTTCTTGACAGAGGCGATGATACAGCCTCCGAGTCCGGCTTCGGCAGCAGTGAGGAGGATTGACTGTGCTGCGATCCCGTCGTCACAGAAATAATTGGTGGCAATCTGATTATCTGCCATTTGCACAATGTATGCAGCAGGTCTTTCCCCTTCCTGAGGACCGCCCCAGTCTTGCAAATATCCGGCCCAGGCGAGAGTGGGAAAGATCAGGTCATTCATTTCCCGGGTGTTGGACAGAAAATATTTTAGTGGCTGGGCATTTTTTGCCGAGGCCGAAAGACGGGCAGCATCGATCATTTTTTTGAGGAGGTCGGGGGAGATTTTGTGGGATTCGTCAAAGCGGCGGTAGCTGCGGTTCTTCAGAATAAGTTCATGGAGTTTCACTGGGATAAAGATTTAAAGAAGGTTTGTATTTGGCAATGTTGTTGTTTTATCTTTTGGATTCTGACGGGTTTACCGGTATCGTTGGTTTCGGAAGGCATCAGGATTTCTGCTATTTCAGGTTTTAAAAAGTTTAATAAAATTAGTTCTCCCCGCGATCCAGTCCGCTATTTCCCTTGATCTGTATATTCTGAGAGTGGTCGTCCACTTCGATTTTTGTGGGTGCATGTTGCTCGAAGGTATTCCCTTCAAATGTGAGGTCTGAGGAGTACTCAATGCTAATCCCGGGTTTTTCGGGGAAAAGGGGAGGGAAAGTGGTTGTTTGTTTTACATGATTATTCCTGAATATCAGGTTTTTTACTGAGAAAGCGTGGATTATGGGATTGTCAAAACTCTCAAAGGAATTATTCTCAATGGTGATATTACGGTGGAAGGGGGTCTCTCTGTCTTCCGGCTGCAGAATATTGGGTTCAAATTGAATGATTGCCTGATCGGCACCTCCGGTGCAGCAGTCGATAAATTCGTTATTCCGGATTACCAGGTCGGAGACACTGCCTGATTCAAACCAGAAATTCATATCCCCTGCTATGGTTATGGCGGCCATCATGGGACGTATGAAGCGGTTATTTTCGATGATCATCTTGCGGGTAGAACTTAGCAGGATGCTACGGGCGCGGTTGTTTCGTACGGTGCACCCACTCATTGTGAATTCGGGGTACCAGAAAGGATTCTCGACCCCGCTTTTGAGAGTGAGGTCTTCAATGTTTTCATAAAAAACGATTTCCGCATACCTCTCATTGATCAGGTGATACTCTCTGACTGCCAGTTTGCGATAGGGTTCCATGGTATTATTGTTCAGGAAAATCAGGGTGTCGCCTTTTTTTGCCCAACGACAGGCATTTTGTTGGTCATGAACTGCGGTGAGGCCGACGCGGGTACTGTCGATAATGCGATCCAGCCGGAGGTAGGTCCCGTGAATGTTGGTGGCATCATCCAGCATATTTTCGAAAAGGCAGTCTTCGATACGTATTTTGCCCCGGCAATTCACAAAATGGGTGGCATCGGCGGTGGCGGTTACGATGCGGTCCTTTCCGCCGGGAAGAATTACATTTACGTTTTTGAGCAATATATTTTCGCTTCGTTCACCGATGATCCCCATGGCTCCGGCATGATGGATATCTATGTTTTCAATCTCGATGGCTTTGCACCCGAAGATGCGGATTGCAGGGGAGGTACGGTTATCTGCGAGCTGACCCTTGCTAACCCATTTCCATCCGGGTTTGGGGATTGCGGCCACATCGTGGGAGATGCGTATGTTTCCATTGGGAAGCGCAGTTGCAGTATACTGGGTATGGAGTAGGGGAAAGTAGGGATTGATCTTATATTTTTCCACATGGTATGCGGTCCCTCCGATGAGGGGATCAAAGAAGAGGTTGTTTCCGACATCCTGCCGCCATTCCTTTCGGGACCAGAGGTTATCGTTGCTTTTTTCCAGCCAGATCAGCTGATTGTTCTCGATCCGGTAGGGATAATCGTTTGAAACAGAGATATCGAAATACTGGTTTTCCGGGCTGGCATTAACCACTAGGGCTTCACTGTGAAAGCTGCGACTCCAGTCGACCGAAAAATTCACCAGTCTTATATTTTCGCTGTCCTCCAGGTTGAAGGGGATGATATGACCATGAAAGATAAATTCAGAACCCTGAGCGTCGATGGTGAGATTATTAATACCGGCAAGGTTGAAGGCGATCCGGTAGTAACCGTTATCGTTGTTGGAGATAATGCAGTATTTCCCGGCCGCATTTTCGGGATAGAAATGATAGATTCCCTCTGGGATCAGGATTTTGGAGTGTCCCTGGATCTTTTGGAGGAGGCGGTTGACCAGGGGGGAGGCATCTTCACCAGGCCGAAGTTCGGACAGTTCGGTCCATGATATGGTTTGGATTTCTGGTTTTGGAGAGGTACAGGAGAATGAGACTGAAACGAGGATTATAATGGTAAGGATGCGAAGAGAATGTGTAAGGGATCTTGGGTTCAGTTGGGACCTACCTGAAGAAGGCGAAGGCATTTTGTATGGTTTTTGGTTTGGATGAAGATACGGTTTTTTGTCAAAATCTCCTTCCGGAATGGCGGTTATGCTTGCACTATTGTTATTATGGGTAATTAATGTCTGAGGTATCGCACACAGAT
>CAZNFR010000147.1:0-5497 GCA_964572225.1 uncultured Bacteroidaceae bacterium | reverse complement strand
ATCTCATTCACGAAAGGATCCTCCAGCAGGGTGTAAAACCCTTCCAGCAAGAAACCCGTGTAGACCTCACCCAACCTGGTATTCAGGTCGAGGGATGCCATGAAGGAATGACTGGTTTCCTGCTTTAGGCCGGGATCGTTAACGTTGATCACCTGCCGTGAACCGGAAGTCTCAATATGAAGATCCTCATCAAAGATCTGAGGGGCGCGGTAGCCCTGGGAATAGCTTACCCTTCCCTTCAGACTTTGGGTAATATCGTACATGTAGCTGAATCTCGGACTGAATACATTGCCGTGGGTTTCGGAACCCTCCTCCCGGGCCAGGTCCCGGATCTCATAATGGTCAAACCGTGCACCGGCAGCCAGTTTTGATCTTCCCAGCTGTATGTCGTATTGCACAAAGGTCCCGGAGATCATCATCACCTGATCGGCCACCAGGGTATTGGGAACATTGGGTACACTCACGATGGAATCGCCCTCGATCACCGCATTGTCATAGTCGGGATACCCGAGCTTTCGGTCGGTAAGGAAACTTCCTGTGTTTTCCACTCCGGTCACCAGGGTGGTATTATCAAATACCGCCTTGTATTGCGCGCCGACATTCCAGGTCCGGTCATTCGACTCTCCGTAGTCGCTCAGGGACTGGTTCGCCCCGTAATAGGAATCCCGGTCCAGGAACTGCCCCGAAAGATATACGGAAAGCTTGTCGTATTCCCTGAAAAACCTTTCAAAAGTCAGGGCTGCATTGTTAAGTTTGTGCTCCACTCCCTCGGCCACATCCCTCTGATGGTAGGGTAAATCAAACTTGTTGCCTCCCACCCTGTCTTCGTAAATGGTGAAAAAGTCGAGTTTGAGCCGGCCGCGACTCCCAATGCGCTGAAATCCCCTGGCCCCAAACGCCAGACTCTCCATTTCGGACAATTCGGAGTACCCGTCGCCGTTGGCATCAAAATTCTCCCGTTCTCTTTTATATCCATAAAGGGTGATGCCCGATTTCTGGTTATCGCTGACCACCGAGGTGTTGAAATTCACCGAATATCCGGAAGCAAGTCCGCCAGACCCCTCCACACCCGACCCGGCCAGGGAGTACTGGGCCCCGGCCTCAAAGGAATTCTGAAGAGGATCCCTCAGCAATACATTGATGGTCCCTGCAATGGCATTACTCCCGTACAGTGCCGATCCCCCTCCACGAACCACCTCCACCTTTTCGATCATATTGTAAGGAATGAGTTCCAGTCCGTAAACGCCTGCGAGTCCGCTAAACACCGGCCGGCTGTTGATCAGGATCTGGGAGTAGGGCCCTTCAAGACCGTTCATCCTTACCTGGGAAAATCCACAGTTCTGACAATTATTCTCCAGTCTTAAGCCCGGAGTGAAATTCAAACCTTCCCCCAGGTTGGGCGATTGTGTACGTTTGAATATATCCCGACCCAGGGTATTGACGATCACAGGAGCATCGTTCCGTTTCTTCTCACTACGGTTGGCAGAAACCACCACCTCGTCCATTCTCAACACATCCTCTTCAATGTCAAACTTGATCTCCCGGGTCTGGCCGGCTTCAACGTTGATTTCTTTTTCCAGGGTTTTGTAGCCCACCATCCGCACTTCAACGGTATAGGCTCCAAGGGGAAGATTCATCAGTTTGAAATGTCCGGTTTTGTCGGTAACCGTACCTATGGTCGTTCCCTGAAGGAATACCGTGGCATAAGGAATGTGTTCGCCCCTGGCGGTAACATGACCAATGATATGGGCGTCGGTATGCGTTTTTTGAGAAAAAGCGGAAGAACAAGAAATAATCAGGCAGAGTATAGTGGTAATTATTCTCATCAGGATAAATTTAGGTTGAAAATTACCCCGCTAAAATATACTGAAGCTTTTTTCCGGGCATACCTAAATGTAGGGAATTTTAAAGTTACTGCATTCGGAGAATCCATTTTAAAGGAAATTTTTACCCCCAGGTAAAAAAAAATATTTAACTTGTATAGGAAAATACTCTGTCCTTAAAGCCTCCCCCATGACGAAGAAAAAAAACCACCCCGGGAAACTATTTGTATTCCTTTGCCTCACCATCGCATTCCCCTTTATTTTATCCGCTCAAAGTAACGTTCTTGACAGCAATATAGAGTTGGGCAACCAATCGGCTGTAAATAATTTCGCCACCTCCCACCCGAATATTACCGTCATAAACGGAAACCTGATGATCGGAAGTTTTACGGCAAAAACCAATATCAATGATCTGGGTGCCCTAACCAAAATCCTGGAAGTCCGCGGTGTAATCACCATCGTAAACACCAACCTGTCCACCCTTCAGGGACTTCATAAATTACTGAAAGCAAACTTTCTGGTTATTGCACAAAACGATAAGCTAACCACCCTGAACAATATAAGTCAGCTGGAGCGTATATATGGGGGACTGCAGATCGATCAAAATCCCCTGCTTCAAAACCTGGAAGGACTTGAGCAGATCACGGTTGTTGGTGACTCTATTCCCGGTTACCTGCAAATCTATAATAATGTGGGACTAAAAAACCTGAGAGGTCTGGAGTCTATAAGCTTTATTGGAAAAAACCTGAATATCTCCTTCAATGACTCCCTGCAATCTCTTTATGAACTGTCCTCCCTCACCCATATTGGTGATTTCCTGGTCTTAAGGAATAATAAAACCCTGAACAGTCTGGAGGGACTCCAGAACCTGTCTGAACTCCGGGGAGGTTTGTTTGTTGAAAACAATCCGGCCCTTACCAACCTGCAGCATTGCGGGGTATTTGATTCCGTATTTCACACCATTTCCATCAAATCGAATGAAAGTCTGACCGATCTTACCGGACTTGAAAATCTTGTCTATGCCGGAAAAGATGCGACCATTCAGGGTAATCCCATGCTCGGATCCCTTGAAGGACTGGATAATCTTAAAACCATTCAGGGAAGTCTTGAGATTGTGAACAATCCCAAACTCGATAAATTGCTGGGACTGGGGAGTCTGACCAGGATAACTGGTGAGCTCAGGCTTATCGGAAACACCTCTTTTATCTCCTTCAACGGAGCAGATCAATTATCCTGGGTTGGCGGGGTTTCCCTGGAAAACAATCCCAAATTATTCGCGTGCAACCAGGGTTTTATCTGCGATGCACTCCGGGATGCCAGATATGTATATATATACGGGAACCAGGATGGTTGTTCCACCAAACAGCAGGTGGAGAAGGGATGTGGGATTTCTACCGTTACTGATCAGAGTCCAATAGAAGGGAATGAACCCGAGTTCCGCCTGTTGCAGGATCGGGTGCTGATGATCTCGGGCCTCGACATGAAAACTGCGCATCTGGAATTGATCGATATTACCGGAAGAGTGCTGCTGAGAAAGCAACTACACCCCACTCATACCGCAGAGGTAGTTTTACCGGAGATTCTTTCCGGGATCTGTATTGTCAGACTAAGCCTGGAAGATAAAACCTGTATTTCCAAAATTCATATCAGATAGGGTCTGCGGACCCCGGAAAAGCTTACCCGAACAGGCCTGCCGATCAGAGACCCTGTACACGAACATAATACGCCCCTGTCTGGTTTTCCTCTTCCGTTTTAAAATAAACCCATATTTGATGCATGCCTTCTTCCAGGAGGCAATCCACCGTGGCGAATGGCTGACGGTTGTCCACTACCGCGCTGTATGACTGTTGCTCGTTCACAGAAACGATGGCCTCCCGGAAAAGTAATTTCTTACCCGGGGGAATGGCCTCCCGGTAATATTCAGCCTCCACCCCCTGCACACTATCCTCCAGAGCCAGCCCACTTTCAAAAGGCCAGCGTGACAGTTCAAAGCGGTAGTTGCCGGAATTCATCACTTCAATCAGATAAAAGCCTTCGGCCGATTTCGATCCGAGTCTGACCAGATCCTGATTCCAGGGGATTTCTGAGGCGGGAGCATGGATATCATGGGCTGTCAGCAATACAGGTTCAGACCCTGTAACGCCCACCGGGATGGCCGAGTATTCCGCTTCTTCTTCTACCCTCTTCCACCATTCATGATAAAAAGCCTTCATCTCTCTTGCTTTCTCCGGATATTGCTCTGACAGGTCGTTTTCCTGTCCCGGATCTCTTCTCACATGGTATAATTCCGCCCCGGAGATGAGTCGCCAGTGCGATTGCATCACGCATGAATTCCTCCCCTCCTCCGGCCATTGTATTCGCTGGGTATCGGTGATCAGCATGCGCAGGCTGTCCGGTTCTTCCTCCCCTTTTATCCATTTCGCCAGGCTTATCCCTTCAAGTTCATGTACGGTTTCGAACTCCAGTCGGCATAACTCAGCCAGGGTGGGCAAAATATCCACATGGGCTGCAAGTCCGTCCATATCCTTACCCCCGTTTATACCTCCCCCTGGCCAATGCATGAAAAACGGCACCCGGTGTCCGCCTTCATAATGACTCCCCTTGATGCCCCGCATCCCGGCGTTAAAACCATGGTAGCCTTCACCCTTCTCTTTTTCCAGGTAGCCGGCGGATGTTCCGTTATCGGTCATGAAAATAAGGAGGGTGTTGCTCTCAAGTCCTTCGTTTTTCAGGGTTTCCATCAATCGCGCCATATTGTCGTCCAGGTTAGCTATCATCCCGTAAAAGCGCTTTTGCATCTCCGGGATCGCTTCATTCCGGTAAGCTTCATAATATTCCGGAGGGAGGTTATAGGGTGAGTGGGGCGCATTAGGACTCAGGTAGCAAAAAAAAGGATTTGCCTGGTTGTTCTTTATAAAATCGATGCATTCACCAAACCACACATCGGTGCAATAACCCTGCTTTTTTACGGGCACCCCGTTTTGAAAATAGGTGTCGTCAAAATAATCGTTCATCCAGTAATCGGGAGTCTGCCCAATCCCTCCCCCACCATGATAAAGCGCCAGATCGAATCCGCGGTTATGAGGCAGATAAGGCTCATTGTCGCCCAGGTGCCATTTGCCAAACATGGCCGTGGCATAGCCGTTGGCCTGAAAGACCCCGGCCAGGGTAAGCTCATCCGGATTGAGGATGGAGCACCCCCCCACCGTATGCCATACCCCGTTGCGGTTCGCATTCCTTCCGGTCATAAGTCCGGCCCGGGTAGGTGCACAGGTGGTCCCTACATGAAAATCGGTAAACCGGTAGGAATCCTTATAAAGCTTATGGAGTGAAGGGGTCCGGAGGACAGGGTTTCCATGACAGGAAAGATCTCCGTAACCCTGATCATCCGTGATCACCAGGATCACATTCGGCTGAGATTCGCCCGGATTCGAACGCTGGCATGAAGTTACAGACAGGCATACCATTGCGGAGATTCCCGCAGAACGAACTGCTTTGGATAAAAGTGGATTGGGGCGCATGAGTTTTTTTTTGTAAAGATAGGAAGAATGGGGATATGGGGATTTGGGGATATGGGGATTTGGGGGGATTACGGGGGATGGACTAAACCCCTAAACCTCTAAACCTCTAAACCCCTAAACCCCTAAACCCCTAAACCCCTAAACCCCTAAACC
>CAZNFR010000146.1:0-5866 GCA_964572225.1 uncultured Bacteroidaceae bacterium | reverse complement strand
TAAGAAAGGACAGGTATAGGAGACATGGATCCTTTTCATTTCTGAGCATAAAATCACTGGCGTAATCAAAAATGACCTCGGTTGCCCACTTCTGATGATAAACCGGCTTACCATTATATTCACCTTCACTATTCCTGTGCTTGTATAACCTTGCCTGATAAGCTTCATCAAATCCCCGTTGCCAGGGGTAGTATCCTTCGGCGTTTCCACTGTGCCACTTTCCAAATATGGCAGTTTTATATCCTCCTGCCTTAAAAATATCCCCAAGGGTTTGCTCATTTGGATTCAGGAAGTCCTTCCCCCCATGAACATGAGATACCCCGGTTCTCAGGAAGTGACGACCCGTCAGCAATGATGCACGCGTAGGTGCACACACGGGATTCACATAAAAATGACCGAATCTTACAGACTGCCGTGCAAAAGAATCAACAAAGGCAGACTCAACATAGGGATTCCCGTGAACACCCAGGTCATCATATCCCATATCATCCAACTGGATGATAATGATATCCGGCTTCTTCTCACCCGGCTCTTTTTCAGAACAGGACTGTGTCAGAAGAGATACTGCTGAAAGGGCAGTGAAGGTAATAAGTGGGAGACTTTTCATGATCAACTATCTGTTTGCAATTGCATGATGGTAAAATCCGTAAATAATCCGTATTCAGGCAAATCATATTCTTTTCCCGGCGGAAGGGTCTCCGGAGCATACTTAAAACTCCATGGGGTTACAATCCCCTCTCTGGTAACATTGTGATGGGGCCCATATAAACTTTTCAGACTACCTATCACCTTCAGACTTACCCTGTTTTCACCCTTTTGAATCAAATCGGAAATATCCATCCTGTAAGGAGGCCAGAGTAATCGTTCTTCCGAATCGTTAACCTTAACGGTTATTGCAGCCCCCTTCCATTGTCCGGCTTCCAAATAAAAACGGGAATCGGTATTTTCTGCGGTAAATTTTTTGGTGTAGCTAACCTCACCCGGATAAAAGGGCATCCCTGCCGATTTCCATGATCCTTTACCCAGTGGAACTTCAGATCCGATAACCCATCCTTCCTCTGCAGGCCAAACGGCAAAATTGCCAAGCAAAAAGACCGGTGCCAATTCATGGTGCACCGAGAAGGGTTTGCCAGTTAAGCTAATCGTGTTTTCACCTGACTTAAGCAGAGATCCCACTCCGGAAAGCTTCATCCCTTTATCCGTGTACCATCGTTCAGGGTCGGTTTCTACCCGGGTTCCGTTTACCCTGATTTCGTATAGCCCGGGACGCTCCACCGCAAGGTCAATATTACCGGTATTTACTTCAGGCAGTATGGACAGCTTGTATTCAACCGTAAAACCAGAATTCATTCCAAAGGTATCCCGGTCAAGAATTTCCGTTTTGAATTGCACAGAACTTACCCAGGGATTATCAGGAAAACCATGTTTCTGATAAATACGGTCATGAATCTTATAGAAATACTCTGCTTCAGATCCGGAAGCGATATCCGATGGTTCAGTAAGTCGGCAATAATCCAGAACCAGTACATTTGGTGCCATTCTTCTGGTTTCCGAGATTATGGCATCTACAGGCTTACCCCCTTCCAGTACCGGCCATTGTTTCAATTCGTTCCGGGGCTTTTTGTTCCCGACAAAGTACAACCTGCTTCCTGCATCACTCAGATCCACTCTGATTTTCAGTCCCTTTTCGGTTGAGTAATGCTCAGGTTCGTAAAAATCCCCACTTACCGGATCAAGTTCAATTACAGATTGACTCGCAGGAAGAGAGATTTCAAATTGTTTGTTCACCCCCCTCTCGAAATTGGCAAAGAACAGGATGTCGCCTTCCGAAAACTGACGCCTCATCCAATAAACCTTTTCAGCATTCTTTTCGGGATCGATAAACACAATTTCCGGATCCTGAAGAATTTCCATCTGAGCTATCGAACCGGGATCATCAACAACCTGAACCTGTTCGGAATACCTGACAAACAGATCCTTAACTTCATCACTTACACTGCCGTTTATCAGACTTATTCCTTTCGTAAAGTCAAGTATTTCGCCTCCGCCTGAGAGGAAGTCTTCCAGAAGAATGAATGTGGAGCGATCCAGATTCTCCAGACCCGGAGGTAAAATCAGGAGAGGATATTTCATATGGGATATTTCCAGGTTCCCGGAACTGACAGTTCCGAAATCACGCATTGTTTTTTCGGAAGCCAGGTCATATTGTACTTTATGCAATTCCAGTTTATCCACAAAGTCGGTAAAGGGATCCCCGACTTTCTCATTCATTATTTTCTCGTTAAGTGGATTGTAATAAGCCCAGGCAGTGGTGGTTGGTTCAAGAACCAGAATTTCATTCAGCTGGTATCCGCTCGAAAGCGCGAGGGACAGGCGTGCATAGTAATCGGCATGCTCCCTGTATTCATCCCACCATGGGGTATGGTAAGAAAAGGTCTGTGGAAAATCATGCTTTCGGTCTCCAAGTGCAGACTGGTATGAGAGATGCTGGTTCATAAGGTTTACCCCCAAAGCATATTGCCAGTCACCATTCCGTTTCATCGAGGCAAAATCAAGCTCATACCCGGAGGCACCGTAGGTTTCCGAAAGCGTCCTGTGCCTGTGGAACTGGTTGGCAATACTGGAAAGTTCCTTTACCGCCCTGACATTACCAAACTGATCGGGTCTTTCGCTGACCGAGTTAAAAAGCATGTCGATCCCTGGTACCTGGTGGTAAGGGTACATGGCCATATTATCACCCCCGTGAACGGGACTGGGCCAGCCGTGTTCCCAATAATGCCCTGTCCACTCCAGATTATTAGCTTCTGTATATGCATGCCATGGAACCGACCATCGCTCGATAAACATTTTCAATAACAGGGAATAGTAATTATGCCTGAATTTCTTCCAGTCACCTGACTCCTCAAATAAGGATACAAGATGTGGCTCAGGATCATACCCCCATTCTTTCCTGAAAGTGTCAAAAAAAGCAGGGGTCCATCTGACATTCCCTCCGGAGCGCGGACTGATATTCGGTTCGTCGGTAAACACACCGGGCACCAGTTTTCCAAATTCATCGCTGAGGATCTCTTCATACCCCTCCATGGTGACTTCAATGAATTTCTCGGTCACCCCTTCAATTAAAAGATCTACGTAAGGAAATCCAGCAAGAAATTTGGAAGCCTGATAATAGGTCTTTTTAATCAGGGCAAATTCTCCGTTTTTTCCCGCAACCACATTGCTTGAGTCAATCCAATCCCATTTGCCATCCGATTTTTGGAAAAAAGCAATCCAGTCTGAGAGGGTATCGGGATTAAAGGTTTCTGTATATACTATCTGCATACCTGTTCCCTGATTGTATGATTCGGGCATGGCAGCAGGTACGTGTCCCCCGCCAAATCCACTGGGAAAGGAGTTCTCATCATAGAGCCAGAGGTAGAGGTCCAGTTCCCGGGCTTTTTTGGCGGAATAATCCACAAGATCAAACCATTCATCCGATAAATATTCCGTAATCAAACCATATCGGGGATGAACAAAAACGCCTCCAAATCCTTTTTCCTTGTAATCGGTCAGTTGCTCATCTATTTGAGATTTATCCATCTTTTCGTTCCATACCCAAAAAGGGACCGTGCGGTAACTAACCGGTGGGTCTTTAAACTTATCGGCAAGATCATGGAAACGGGTGATTCTGTTGTCTTCATGCATCATTGCAGGCTGGTCGCAGGAATTCAGGACAAAAGCAAATAAAGCGAGGATAAAAAGCCTGTTTAGCTGATTAGGCTTTTTGCTCTTTGCATGTGAAAATTGCGGATAATTCATGTTAGTATGTTGTTAGTTAGCTAATTATCAAAAACATTGCGCTTATTCAACTCCAACTTAAGCCTTGCGAGATCACCTTCCGGCTTTACGCTAACCGGTACGCCTTCCGGCGACTGGTAATCCAAAAAGAGAACATTCCCTTTAATTTCCCAATCCACCTTCACCAGACCTAATGGGTGAGGTACTTCGCCACGGGCAAAACTCAATCCATAAGAATTGGGTGCAATCAGAATCCTGTCTTGGAAAGTAAAATCAGGAAATCCTTGTCCAACCCCTAAAACCCGGGTCGAGAGAAAGTAAGTCGGATGTCCGCTCCAGGCATGACTCAGAGTTCCCTGTCCGCTTCCGTCCGATCCATCTCCAAAGTTTTCCCAGGCGGTATCTCCATGCTTATAAATCATCGCCGACCAGTACTTCCTCATAAAAAACTCGGCAAATTCCACCATTTCCAGTTTGTACATCGCTTCGAAAAGATAAAAAGCCCCGTATGGAGTGGCCATCCTTTCCCTGTCGCGGTCCCCGATCTCTGTAAGGGTTTTTACAAAATGGCTGCGAATCTGTTCATCCTGTTCCGGTGTGGTTTGTCCGAACATCACCGGCCATGCACTGGATATCGGATAATGATGGTTAATGGGTTCACCGTTGAAAAAGCCGTCCCTGAAAGCGCCCCTTTCCGGATCCCAGCAAAGCTCATTCATGGCTTTAATTGCATCATTTGCTTCTTTTTCAAAGCGAAGGGCATCTTCTTCATATCCCATTTCTCCGGCAAGCCAGGAAAATGATTCAAGGCAATAGGCAATCAGGGATTGAATGGTGGTTAGTTGGGCATTTTTGTTTATCCGGGTCCATTCAATAAATGCCCTGTCGTGATCGAAGAGTCCGTTTTCCTGCTTTCTGGCAAGAGTCTGATCCAGCATATTCCGGTATCCTTCATAAAACTCAGAAGCAAACTCCATATCTTTTGTTTGAGCCACGCTCCATATATAGGAAACAAGGGTCATTAATGGGTAATCGGCCATATGGTTTACTGAATTTGCAGGCCTTTCCTCACCGGGAACCATCAAATCCTGATACATATCTGCAAAAACGCGTATGCTTCTTTTCATCAGTCTTGAATCACCGCTGCCCACCAGGGAGATGGCGTATTGAGGGAGAGCATCTCCGGCATATATGCCTCTTTCCCGGTAAGGGGTATCGGTATAGGTGTCTTCAGAACAAACTTCAAGGGTTCTCCATCCCATTTCCCAGATTTCATTAAGGAGGGGATCTGAACAGGTAAAAGAACCGGTTTTCCGGTAGGGATAAATCTGACTGATCATTCCATAGCGTTTCAATTTTACAGGACCATCCGCTTTTTCAATATTAATGTGAAGAAACCGGGCTCCATATGGCTTGAAGGTTTCGAAATAATCACTACCCCCATCGCTGGTAAAACGAGCTCCTGTATACAAGCCAACCCGTTTGAGAACCCAGGGCCTCACTCCAAGAGTATCTTCCGTAAAGCCAATATTGAAGACAGTTCCTTCAGGTGCTTCTACATCGAGAAAAATCCTGCCCAGGGTCTTCCCTCCCATATCCAAAATTAATGCATGCTCATCGCCAGCAGGCAAAATAACAGGTTCTGGAACATGGTTTCCATGGACGACCCGCAGATTTCCTTTGGGGCCATATTTTTTACCATGATCGATCAACTCGTCCAGACTTCGCCAGGCTATTTCAAATGCAGGGTTTCCAGTGGTTTCCCCCCTGTTCTTATCTGTCCAGGTCATATCAAAATTTTCAATAACCTCCGGATTCCTGAAAGGAACTTCAAGTTCCCTGACGCTTTCTTCATAATTATCGGGAAAAGGTCCGGCAGTCCGGAATATCACATCATCAGACATGTTCTTGTACGGTGAAAAAACTAATCCTGCCGATTTGGGCACTGCCATGTAATAATCCCAGGAAGCCCATACAATTCCATATCTGATAAAGAAATGGTTCCAACCTTTTTGAAAGGTAACCGGATAATCTCTCCGGTAAAACTTATCCTCAGGTTCGGTATACTCGCTAAGGGGACCTTCTCCAT
>CAZNFR010000145.1:0-5880 GCA_964572225.1 uncultured Bacteroidaceae bacterium | reverse complement strand
CTCTACTGGCAATTCAATGATTGCTGGCCCTCAGCTACCTGGTCAGGAATTGATTATTTCGGCAACTGGAAAGCTTTGCACTACCGGCTTAAAACCGTGTACCAGCCCGTTTTACCTCTTGCCGTTATCCGGGACGATCAGATTGACATACATGTAGTCAACGACAATCCGGAGGAAATGAAAGGAGAGCTTTCAATACAGGTCATGAGATTTAACGGGACACTTGTTTATGAAAAGAATATGCCGGTCCGGGTCCCCGAAAACTCGAATACTATAATCGAAAAAATTGCGCGGGATAAACGTATTGAAGGGAAATCCGATGATTTAATCCTGAATCTGGAACTAATAGTTGCAGATAAAGTCATGTCATGCAACCATTATTTTTTCGAAGCTCCCCGAAAATTATTGCTTAGGAAACCTAATATTGAAACTGGATTTCATGAGAAGTACGGGAAAACTATGTTGACCCTGAAATCTGACACGCTTACGTATGGGGTTTATCTGCAATTTGATAATTGTCCGGGTTTTTTCAGCGATAATTTTTTTCATTTGCTTCCCGGAAAGAAAAAAACCATAATCTTTGCTCCTGAAAACGACAAAGACAGACCGGAAAATCTCAGAATTCTTTCACTATTTGATACCTATGAATAGTCCCGGGATTAATGAGACATACTAAATATTTATAAAAATGAGAATCAGCCTATTAGCCTTAATACTAATACCTATGGCACTTCAGTCCTGCAAAGAGAATACTGAGAACAAATCTGAGATTATTGACCTAAGTGATAACTGGTTTTTCTATCAGGAGGGTGAAAATGAAAAGATACCTGCCGAAGTCCCCGGAACCGTGCACACAGATTTGATGCAAAATAATCGTATACCGGATCCATTTATCGGTAAAAATGAAGATCTGGTTCAATGGATTGAGGATGTTAACTGGATTTACGAAACTAATTTCCAACTGAGCCGGGAACAACTCTCGGCCAATAATCTGGAACTTGTATTTGAAGGACTGGATACCTATGCTGATGTTTTTTTGAATGACAGTCTGATTGTTCAGGCAGATAATATGTTCATCTCATGGGAGAAAGCCTGCAGGGAGATACTGGTTGAAGGAAACAATCATATCAGAATACTCTTTCATTCTCCGGTGAAGAAAGGGATGGAAAAACTTCGGAAACTAGATTATGTTTTGATAGCCACCAATGAACAGGCCCCGGCAGATGAAAAAACCAACGTATTTACACGGAAAGCACCCTTTCATTATGGTTGGGACTGGGGACCCAGGCTTGTCACCAGTGGTATCTGGAGGCCCGTGTATCTCAGATCATGGAATGAATTGATTATCAGAGATATACATCTGAAACAAAAATCCTTTGGAAAGGATAGGAGTGTATATGAGGCGATACTTACAGTGGAGTCGGATGGTGAAAATTCCTGCCAGTTTGAAGCGAAAACCGGTAATACTGTATTGGTCCGCCAAAAGGAAAAGCTGACTAAGGGATTAAATGAAATAATCCTGGAAATGGAATTTGAAAATCCAAAATTGTGGTGGCCGAATGGGCTTGGCGAAGCTTACCTTTACGACCTTCATTTTTCAATTTCAAAGGGAAATACTCTTTTGGCCGAAAATAATACAAGATTAGGAATCAGGAGCATAGAGCTGGTGCAGGAGGAAGATTCCCTGGGCAGAACCTTCCGTTTTGATGTAAATGGCATTCCGGTATTTATGAAAGGGGCCAACTATATCCCTGGCGATATTTTCATTCCCAGGGTGGATACTGCCAAATACCAAAGGGTGATCAGGGAGACTGTCGATGCAAATATGAATATGCTCAGGGTTTGGGGCGGTGCCATCTACGAAAATGATATATTCTATGATCTGTGCGATGAAAACGGAATCCTGGTATGGCAGGATTTTATGTTTGCCTGTGCATTACAACCCGGGGATGAAGGGCATCTTGAAAATATTCGTAAAGAAGCTGAATATAATGTGATACGCCTCAGAAATCACCCAAGCATGGCTATATGGTGTGGGAATAATGAAAACCTAAAAGGATGGCATACCTGGGGTTGGCAGGATCAGTATTCGCAGGAAGTCAACGACTTTCTCTGGAAAACCTATGAAAGGATTTTTTATGAGATTCTTCCTGAAGCCGTGGCAAAATACGACTCTGAGAAATCGTACTGGCCCTCTTCGCCCCAAAGTTATGGAGATGTCCTTCCCGACAGGAAGTCGGGCGATGAACATGACTGGTCGATATGGTTTGGCCAGAAGGATTTTGAAAGTTATGGGGTAGATGTACCCCGCTTTGTAAGTGAATATGGATTGCAATCCTTCCCGGAGATGAGCACGATTAACTATTTTTCTGCTGATTATGATCTGGGTATGTTTACTGAGATACTGGACCACCGTCAGCGCAGCAATATGAACTGGATCGAGCCCGGTTATAATGGTAACGATATGCAGCTTCAGTATTTGCGCAGATATTTCAGGAACCCTGAAAGCTTTGAACACTTTATTTACCTTAGTCAACTTTCCCACCAACTGGCCACAAGGGAAGCCATTGAGGCTCACAGAAGAAATATGCCCAGATGCATGGGATCGCTATACTGGCAGATCAATGACTGCTGGCCGACGATCTCATGGGCAACAGTAGACTATTTTGGAAATTATAAAGCAGCTCATTACGAAGCCAAAAGGGCATTCGCTCCTACTATTCTAAGTCATGAAATCAGAAATGATTCAATTCTGATTTTTGGAATAACCGATTCCCTGAATAATCAGGATCTTTTCCTTCAGTTTTATGAAACCAACTCACTTGGACAGATTCTGGGTGAATCCCACAGCAAAAAAGTCCTTCTGAAAGGAAACAGTTCTACCCTGATCCAAGCTATTCCTCTTAAAAGAACCAAAATGGTAAAGGATCCAGGCAACTCCTTTCTCGCCGTTAGTTTATTCAGAAAAAATGAACTCCTTGATGAAATCCTCATTTCTCCGGTAAGACCCATGGATCAGCAACTTCTGGAAGCAGAATTTCGGATTGAAAGCAGAACCACAGATAAAGGCATTGAAATGACCATCACCTCCAATCGTCCGGCCAGATTTGTTGAACTGATTACACCAGGTATCAAAGGACATTTCAGTGATAACTTTTTTGATCTTCTGCCGGGAAATTCCAAAAAAGTATATTTCTACCCCGAGGAAAAGATCAACATTGATCCGGGAGTGATGGATTACCGATATCTCGGTCATTTCCCTAACCTTCCATGATGATATTCGTACTAAGGATTTTATTAGGTTATTTAAATTCGAATGATTATATTTAGCCGGATACTATCCTGAAACCCGCGACTGAGTGACATGTGTTGATTAAATCTATTTTAATTACATATTGCCTGACAAGAAAAGAAAACCAAAGTGTTTAGGGGTATTTTTATGCAATTTAACCAACAACTAACATAATCTTTTAAAAATGACACATCCGAGATTTGATAAACGGTTTGGGAAACTGAGGAGCTCACTGATGAATAAAAAAGTTCCCTCGAAAGTGGTTTTTATTATCATGGGAATTATTGCCACCCTTTGGTTTCTTATCAGAGTGATACCTAAACCGCAAAGAGCAGGTTACCCCTGTATGAAAGCAGCATTTCCTTTTATGACTGCCTTTGTGATCTGGCTGATTAGCGTGACCGGCTCACTGGCTGCATTTAAATTTGCCAAAAGAAAACTTATTGCACAGAAATACCTGGTCGGAGGGGCTTTCATTATTGCTGCAATCGGCTTTGCAACTTATGGTTTTGTCCAATACAACAGGAATGCCGAAGCTGCTGATAATTATGTGGATAATGATTTTTATACCGCCAATGATCCTATTGGAGAGCCTGTGGGACATCAACCGGGAAGAGTAGTATGGGTTCATAATCCGGATGCTACCAAGCAGGATGGCGGAGGTACAAAAGCTGATCACTATTACTGGGTGGAAAATAATAATCAGGAAGTGATCTCAGACATGTTTGAAGAAGCAATTCTCAAGCTTACTTCCGAAAAGACCCTCGCCGGTGCCTGGGATGAGATCTTTAAAAGTTTCAATAAGAAAAAATTAGGGGTGGCTGAGGCTTATCAACCCGGACAGACTGTTTACATTAAGGTGAATAACGGAACTTCATCCTGGGCAGCCGATTCCGATCTGAATGTTAAATCAAACCGGAACCCAACTGCAGAAACTTCCCCCTTTTCAATTTATGCCCTGGTTGACCATTTGGTTAACATTGTAGGTGTCAATGAATCGGACATCGTAATTGCCGACCCCAGATCTTCCGTTTGGGCCTATCATGCCGATTACCTTACGGCAGACTTCCCGAATTTGAAAATTGGAGACAAGGACCCTGCGAAAGTCACCAAATTTGATCGTTATCAGTTAACCGAAAACGAAAATCCCATTATGCATTATTCCGATAATGGTGCGGTAATGACAACTGCAGGAAGCGACAAGTTTTTCGATGAAATGACGGAGGCAGATTATATAATTAACATTGGTGCTCTAAAAGCGCATGCCAGAGCAGGTATAACCATCACTACCAAGAATCATTTTGGTTCCCATTATCGTGGAAGCGCAGAGCATCTGCACCCCAGCCTGGTTGCTCCCGATAACGACACCCCCCTGGGAAGTACTACCGGTTATGGAAAATACAGGGTATTTGTGGATATCATGGGTCACGAGAAAATTGGTCAAAATACCCTTCTTTTCTTTGTTGATGGATTATGGGGTGGGCCTGAAGCGGTTGATCCTCCGGAGCATTTCACAAGCAAACCTTTCAATGGCGACTGGAGTAATTCCCTGCTTTTATCCATGGACCAGGTAGCCCTGGAGTCCGTTTGTTTTGATATCCTGCGATACGAGTATAATAATCCTGATGATCTCAAGGAATACAGACCCCATATGTACGGAGTCACCGATTATCTTCGCCAGGCAGCCGATCCTGCGAACTGGCCGGAAGGTATCACCTATGACCCTGAAAAAGACGGTACTCCCTTAACCTCATTAGGCGTGCATGAACACTGGAATAATCCCTTGTTGAGGCAATACAGCAGAAACCTGGGGATCCCCGAAGGAATAGAATTACTGACTTCCCCGGAAGGACTTGCTCCCAGTTTTCCTTTTGTTGCCAGAAAAGTAGCAGAAAGTCCTGTTTTCGACGGGGATGGATCAGATGCAGTGTGGCAGGAGTCACCCTGGTACCCAATCAACCATGTATGGATTGATTACGGGGCTGATATTCCAGAATCTGACAATAACGCTTCATTCAAAGTAGTTTGGTCCCAGGAAGATAACCTTTTGTATTATCTTGTTAAACTGACAGACGATGTTTTTGTGGATGGATATGAATATCCAAATACCGGTTACCCGAATTACGATATCGTTGAAGTATTCATTGATGAAGATGCTTCCGGTGGAGCCCACGTTTTCGATAAAACCGGAGAAAACGCAGAAAATGCTTTTTCCTATCATATAGCCGCTGATGCTCCTGCTGATGGAGAAGTTACCTATAACAAGGTCGTGGTTGATATTGCCGGAACAGGATGGGGAAGCCGCATAACCCCTGATTACGCATCCCATTTTCCTGATTTTGCCATGAGAAAATCCGGAAATGATTACATATATGAATTTAGTATGGCTGTTTATACTGATGAGTATGTTGACACTGATCCCGAGGCTTCCAGATCAAGCCTGTTTATTGGTAAAATTATGGGAATGTCGGTGGCAATTTGCGATAACGACGGATTTGACAACAGCAGAGATCACTTCTTTGGTAGTGTATACGTTACTGAAGAAAATTATAATGACCACTGGCAACTGGCCAATGATTATGGAAAGT
>CAZNFR010000144.1:0-6060 GCA_964572225.1 uncultured Bacteroidaceae bacterium | reverse complement strand
AATGCCGGCCTGTCACGCCGGAGGTCGCGGGTTCGAGTCCCGTCCAGACCGCAGATAAAAACCCTTGGTTGCTTCAACTGAGGGTTTTTTGTATTTTGACAAAATGAAATTATTCCGCTTCATCTTATTCATTGCTATCTTGAACTCCTGCGAAAAAGAGAAGTCCGACTTCCGGGATGAATTCACCGGGAAATATAAGGTTCATGTAACCTCTTCCCCCTATGGACCCTGCGGATTTACAGGGAGCGAATACGATACCGTTATTGTCGTTGATTATGGAATGACCGACTCAACCCTCCTGGTCCTGGGAAGAGACGTCCACCTGGATGATGAAGGGTATTTTTATGATTATCATTATTCCCTGAGGCTCTGGGACGATAGTATTCGATCCTATTATATGGCCGGGGGACTCGGGTGCGGACACTACGTGGTACACATCGGAGCTAAACAGTAATCATCTTTTAATGGCATTATCCCTCGAGTATGCAGCATTTTCTTATCTGGATCCTGGACAAAAGGATCTGAATTTCCGGATTTAAATTAATTAATCCTTAAATTCGTCGCATGAAAAGACTTTTCCAGTGGAAAAAACGTTTATACCTCATAATCCTTAAAAACCATGAATATAGGAATCTCCCGAATGACATCCTGTCAACTACCCTTGGTTATCCTTCTTATTTTCATGGTATTTTCAGGTAGCTTAAAAATACATGCCCAGGGTTTTACCAACCGGCTAAAACTAGGGTTCGGAGGAGGGGTCAATCTTGCTAATCCCCTGTCCAGGGAAGACTTCTCGGTTTACGAGGACCTGTCTGGCGAAGTTCTGGGAGTAGACTATCTTGGACGGATAGGCAGTCCGGGTAGTCAGTATTTTTTCCAGGCCGATTATTCGATTGATCCCCTAATAATAAGTTTGAAACCTGGAACTTATTCCTACAACTTTTATCGCACAAGCAGTCTCTTTTTTGAATCTGAAGTTATAGAGCAGGAAAATCAATATCTTCTAAGATATTTCGGTATACCTCTGGAGGTTAAGTATTCACCACTTCAATCAAGAATTAAGCCCTATATCGGTGGGGGAGTTTCATATGGTTTTCTGCTCAGGAGTATGGGTATTGAGAATCAGGCTTTTGTGGCCTCAAGGCTAACGGCTGCAGTCATTGCCGGAGTTTATTATGAAGCAGGTTTTTATCACCTTAACCTTCAGGCAGGGTATAATAAAGGTTTGCACCTTATCAACAATAAAGATCAGCGTTTTCAGACAGGATTGAGTGATGGCTACGCCCTTGCCGATCTGGTGCTTGATGACCTGAGTATCAGTCTGTCCGTTCTTTTTTCCCTTGAAAAATCAAGGTTTACATCTAATCGTCAATGCAAATACCCTCTTAGATGAAGATATTAAAAATGATTTTTCCGGTTTTTGTTCTAATAGCCGGTTGCGAATTGAATCAGAAGGATATAGGACCGGACGACAGCTTTATCAAGATTTACAATCATCCGGATGAACTTTATTCTTTCTATCCTGAAAGCGTTCTTGAATTAAGTGATGGCGGATTCCTTATATTATCAGCACTGAAAGATGACAGTTCTCAGTTTGAATTTCCCATCACTCATCTGATAAGGACAAACGACAGGGGAGTAGTGGTTTATACCCGTGAGCATTCCTGGTATGCTCCGGTTGGAAAGCTAATCCAGGATAATAATTCGGCCTGGTTTGTTGCCATCGACAATCAGTTGAGGGGATTTGGGCTGGAGGTTGACCTTGCTTCCGGGAACCTTATCGGGCAGAAGGAACTGGAACTTACGATGCCTCTGTCTGCATTCAGGGGATCCAACGGTGACATGCTTGTTCTGGGATATAATTTTCTTGAGCGAAAATCAAGAATTTCTCTCTACACAAGTGGTTTTAACAGGATAAGGACAGTAGATCTGAATATCAATTCAGACCTTCAGAACCAGGTGCAGAAGCACCTCAACCGGTCGGGTACGTGGTATCCCTTTTTCATGGGTGAATATTCCGGTACCACGGGGGAAGGGTATTACGTTAACTGCTTTGCCAATTACACGCTCAGAACTGTTTTTATGGATGCTGCCGGGAATTATCTAAATGGGGATATTTATTCCTTTCAGACAGAGGCGGCACTGAGTTCTCTTGTCAATATAAGCGACAACCGCTTTGCACTGACCCGTTATTATGCCGGAAGTAATTATCTCTTACCCATCGTTGAAGTGGAATATAACCGCAGCCAGAATTTCAATGATATCCGTGGAGAGGTTTTGCCTGAATTGACTTTTAATGCACGGATGCTTTCAGGAAAGCTCAACATAAATGAGATCTCTTATCTTATCTTTGCCTCGCAAAGTAACTCGAATTCGATTATAATTTATATATACGACCCCGATACCGGTGAGAGAATTGCAAGTATTCAAAGGGAATTTGACACAAGGATAGATGTTTCTGATCTAAGAATCACCTCGGAGGGAGATATTCTTGTTTTAGCAAAAACATTCATCCTGGGTAAATACCAAAGACCGGTTCTGGTTAAGATCAACTCCAGGGAAATTAACGAACTTATCTAGGCAGCATACTTCTCTTCCCCAAGTTTTGAACGAGGCAAAGCTGATCAAAGTTTAACGGCTCTTCCTTCCAGTTTGGTTGTAATGCCCTGCACTTTGATATGGTAGATGCCAGGATCTGAATTTTCAAGCCGAATTTCCAGTTCATTCTTTCCAAACTCACCTGCCTGTGAGAACTGTTTCACAATTTTACCATTTTGATTATAGATAGAGATCGTCAGATTCTCTCTTTTATTTAATTCAAAATAGAAAGAAAATTCCTTGCGGAAGGGATTAGGATATATTTGCAATTGTGGATTTCGAAGGGGATGAAAGTTTCCGGTGGCGGATCCTTTAATAAGAGGTATTTTGTTATTTACCCAGCTATAGAAGCCGGTATTGATCAATGCCTGATTATCGGCACCGAACCAGTCCTGCACCACGGAGGTATAAATTTGCCGGTAATCAATATTGTATTTCAGGTTTCCGTTGTGAAGGTCGGTGAGGTCTGCATTGGGACCGTAAAGCCCCGGATTCAGTCCCGTTCCGAAAACCATAACCGGAGTGGAAGTGCCATGATCCGTCCCGTAGCTGGCATTCGAATAAGCCCGGCGCCCAAACTCGGTAAAGGTTACAGACAGGACTTTTTGATCCATCCCCAGAAGTTTCAGATCGTCGTAGAAAGCTTTCATCGCGGAGGAAAGGTGGTAGAGAAGAGCTGCGTGGGTTCCCAGGGTGGAATCATAGTTTTCTACCTGCTCTCCATGGGTGTCGAATCCGCCGATTCTGACCAGAAAGATGCGGGTTTTGATCCCCCCTTTAATTAGCCGTGCAATGAGTTTCAGCTGCGGACTCAGTGGGTTTTTATTCTGGCTGCCCGGAGCTGCGAAGGGGTAAGCTTCTGGGTAAACAACAGAGGAGTTCGCACCTGAGTCATAAACCTCTTTCAGTCTGCCTGCGTATTGATTGGATTTCTTTTCAAATTCCATGATATACCGGAGTTCATCCCCTGCATAACTGTCGGGAATACTGATCGGAGGATCCACTCCCACACTGGTAATTAACTGATAGAACTGATTAGGATTCCCGACATTCAATCCAATGGGTATCCCATTTTCACGATGGAAGGCCAGGGAAAGGGTGCCACTCAGCTCTATTCCGATCGGGTCGGGCATGTCCTCATCCGGATAGGCATCGGGGTAACCAGGATAGGTATAGTCCAGAAATCTTCCCATCCAACCCGAATTATATTCACTATTTGCATCTCCTCCCATAAAGACAATATCCCTTCCCCTGAAATGGGAAAGGTTCATATCCGGATATCCAACATTTTGCACCAGGGCAATTTTCCCCTGATCGTACATTTCTTTAATGGCAAGCATATCCGGGTGGAGTCCGACCTGTTTAATTTCTTCTTCACTGGGATCAATATTGACAAATCGACGGGTACCATGGTCGGGTATGGCGATATTGGGTCGAAGATTATAATACTCATTGTACTGGGATACCGGGATAAGGGTATTAAGTGCATCATTTCCTCCGTGTAGCTGAACAAATACCAGGACGTTTTCATTAGTGCTATTGAGCGCAGCTTTTTTCAGGTCATTATTCCCTGCCAATATATTAATGGGTATTCCTCCCAGGCTCAATCCGGCACCCCCGGCATAGGCGATATTTTGCAAGAATTTCCTTCTCCTCATAGCTTTAATTTTTAAAATTTCAGTGGCCGGTTAGTAGATTTGGAACTCTGGTGTTTGAATCAGGGATGAAAGGAAAATCTCCAGTCTCTCTCTTACCACCGAATCATCAGACGTATTTTTATAGGCATTCCATTCATAGGTCCAGGTAGGGGCCGGCAGGGTATCAAGAAAGACTGTTTTCAGGAAATAGTTTATACGCTCTTCGTTCAGGTCGATAGGTATGAGATACCCAATCAGTGTATTTACTATTTCGGCCGAATCCCCGGGATCGGTAATATATCCTGAATTCTCCACCCAATCCAGGATATCCAGTTTGTAGCTGAAATGCTCTTCATTATCCGCTCTTTTCATCAGGATGTCAGCGATCCGGTATCGGTTGGCGAGAGCATAGGTGGTGATCCAGTTACGGTTGAATCCGGGAACCTGGTGATAAGCAGGATATCCCGCAACTTCAAAGGGTTCATAGAAGTTAAGGCCCTGGTCTTCGAACATGGAGATGGTATTGTCCATATCGTTATAGAAAGCCAGGCTGTCTGAGTTGCGGTCTGGCAAGGAAACCTCAAAGAAGCGCAAGAGTCCGGCCAGCAGGTCAACCGGCGATTTAATGAGTGACCCTCTAATATCATCTGAGGTCATTACATTATTGGTATCGTAAAAGTGCTGACTGCTGAGAAGAGTTTTAAGACAGATACCGATATTATAGTCGTTATTGTAAAGCACATCCGCAAGAGGACGTATTATCGTGCTTTCTGTTTCTTCCGATATGAAATGATAAACAAAGAAACGGTAGAGTTTCCGGGTTATGAATCTTGCGGTATCCACCTTGTCAAAAATCATGTCTATCATTACATATAGCTCATTATAAGCGGTTTCCGGGGTGGTAAGATTATTGATAGTCTCAGAAGGCTTAATGATTTGGTTATCATAAAATGCTGAAAAGACTTTTTCTCCGGAATCATGACCGGTAGCCAGAACCTGGGGGGGATTTCCAAAGGAAGCGGTTATCATTTTACCTGCAGGTAGCTGATGATCCGGATCCGAATAGGAAAAGGTCTTATCAAAAACCCAACCTGTGAGTACCCGGGTAGCGGCCTTCACATCCTGTTCGGTAAAATAGGTGTAATTCCCTTCCGCGAGCTGAGGACCTTTTCCAATACTATAAAGTTCAAACATCTCACGGGCAAAATTTTCATTCGGATTATCCTTGTGATTGGTGTAACCGTCGAGATAAACCAGCATGGCGTTATCCGTACAAATCTTTTTGAATAATTCCCTGAAACTGCCCAGAGCATAATGCCTGTAAAGGCAGTTCTGGTAATAAATCGCTTCGCTTGAGCGGATTTCGGTCCACCGTGCTGGTAGGTGGGTATGATAAAACCAGGTTACTCTTTCCTTGAGTCGGTTTGGTGATTTAAGCATTACATCCATGTGCCATGACTTGTAATAGCCAAAAAGCGCGTTCTGCTCACTGTTATTTTCACCTGCTGCATTTTGTGTTGGTGGATTAACCCAGGAGGTCCCGGTTTTAGGGTCAACAGGGGGAGCGGGAAGGGCTTGGTCATCCTGCAAAAGCAGATCGACTGCCTGCTGGGGTGTCAATCCTGCAAAATACTTTATTTCTGTAATTGTGGGACCGAATGTGGACCTTCTCAATAAATGTGCTGCTTTTTTCTCCCCAAGTACCTCGTTTGTGCTTTTCAATGCTGTCATGGAATCGGACTTTATTAAATATAGGGAATTGTATGATAAGGAATCGCCTTGTTCCTTATTCATAAGATATTTAGAAGGGGTCATGAAATCGTTC
>CAZNFR010000143.1:1560-6194 GCA_964572225.1 uncultured Bacteroidaceae bacterium | reverse complement strand
TTAACCACCAGCTTCCCAACCGAGGCATAACGTTCAGTTTTCAATACAATAAGGTACAATCCATCCTGGCAGTGCTCTGCATTCCATTCAACCTGATGATCTCCTGCGGCCAGATTTTCCATGTGAATGCTTTCAACATGCTGTCCCAGGGGATTGTAAATTTCCAGGGAGACGGTTCCTGTTTCTGTTAAATTGTATCTGATAGTAGTCTTGCCGGATACCGGATTCGGATATACCGACAGCTTATGAACTCCATAGCTCTGAATTCCAACCGGATTCTCAACGGTGAAAGAATTAGAACTGATCGTATCCTGAGAATCATAGACATTTACGGTAATTTTCGTATTGCCGGCTTGATCCAACCTGTAAATCGTTAACATTGAATTTTCAATGGAAGCCTCTATCAATTCCTCATTATAGCCCGGGCATATCGCATAGTGTAATTCCTCTTCTTCTGTCGATGAAAAATAGGTTGAAAGATCAATCTCAATACTTTCTGAACTTAACACAGCATCACTGATTTCCATATTCTGCCGGATACCTTTTAAAGTATAAGACCATATCTGGTCCATAATATCATCGTCTCCCCCTCCTCCAAGGAAATAGAACTTATCATCAAGGATGGCATTAGCCGAAAAACGCCTTCCATCGGGCAAAATATCTCCCTTATGGAAAAAATTAAACCATGTATCTCTTGCAATATCATACCTGGAAATTATTTTGGTGTGATTATAGCTTGTTGATGACGGGTTGTAATATCCGCCTATTACGTAGAGTTGTCCTTCAAGCAAAAACATTGACCCACTTGTTCTGGGGGTTATTGCACTGCTAAGGTTAGTCCATTCATCCGTTTCAGGATCATACACTTCAATAGTTCTGGAAATTGTCCAGTCGGATCCGGCATACCCACCAAAAACATAAAGTTTACCTTTCCACGATCGTGCGAATGTCCCCCATCGTGAAGTACTCATTGAGGCTTTTTCAGTCCACTCATCCAATTCAGGATCATATTCATACAGGGAATTAAAAATACTATAACCGGAACCTCCACCACCAGCTACATAAATCTTTCCATTGATAGTATCAGCAGCAAAATAGCCTATTTCAACCGGCAGGCATTGGCCCTTTTCCCAGCTATTGGATGGAATATCATAAATATGAAGGCTATCGAATGCAGTAAAACTTTCACCGCTAAGTCGTGAGCCTCCAAATGCATAAATTTTATCGCCAACCAGACAGGCATGTTGGCATCCTCTTGGGAATGGAAATTCAGTTACCCCGGCAATCCAGGTATCCGTTGCCGGAACGTAAACATCTACCGGGCTGACACATTCCGGTGCAGCCATGTTTCGCAAACCTCCAAGTACAAATATCGAATCGTGATACACCAGTGCAGAGCAAGAGGATCGGGCACCTGGCATTGAAGAGAGTGTGGTATCCCATTTCCCGTATGAATTTTCACACTGAGAATAAACCATAACAGGAAAAATGAATAAGCTGATAAAGATGTATAAATGTTTCATAGCCATGGGGTTTAGTTTATCTGACTAAATTTCATCATAGTATAAAGCTAAGTTTGAAACCATGCCCCCACATAGCAATCATGTTACAGTTTGTTCAAAATATCGTGCAGGTCTTACACTTATGATGCAGAAACCGTGATAAACTGCTTTTTTTCTAAAACTCCTTCATTTTTTCCTTATGTTTTCTACTAGAAGAATCATTTCTAAGTAATTACTGTAAATAACTGCATATTATATTCCTGTCCTTTGAATCGGATTTCTTAACTTGCCATGAGAATCCTTGACACATGAAAACACCTGATCCAGTCGGCAATTCTTTCATTAAACAATTGAATGAAATCATACTGGAGAATATTTCCAATGAGAACTTTGGTGTTAAGCAACTTTCGGAAGAAGCAGGATTAAACAGGACCAGTCTTTACCGCAAAGTCAGATCCATTACAGGTAAAAATGTAAGTGAATTTATCAGGGTAGTTCGCCTGCAGAAGGCACACGAAATGCTCAGGGATGATTCTAATACCGCATCCGAGGTCGCATACAAAGTAGGATTCAGCAGCCCCTCATACTTCAGCAGTTGTTTCAGCAAATACTATGGTTATCCTCCCGGGGAAGTAAAAAAAAGGCAGCCGGAAATTACCAGTGGTTATAGTGAAACAGAAGAATCCGCAATTCCTCAAAACGTTCAACCAGACCTCCCCGAAACAGGACTAACAGCCCGATGGAAGCAAATGAAATTAGGAGGCAAACTAACCTTCGGCCTTGGAATTCCTGTCTTTCTTTTGCTTATTATTTTATTTACCGATGTGTTTCCTACAAATAAAGAGAAGAACTCCATTGTTGTACTTCCCTTTAAGAACCTGGGGACTGAAGTGGAAGCGGAATACTTTGCTGATGCAATTGTGGACGGAATCCTTTACCAGTTAAGCATAATAGAAGATTTGAGTGTCAGATCAAGGACCACATCCGATTTTATCGGCGAAAAGGACATGCCTGTAAAGAAAATCAGCCAGACGGTTAAAGCCAGGTATATTCTTGAAGGAAGTGTGCAAAAGACCGGTGACCGGGTCAGGATCACAGTGCAATTCATTGACGGTAAGAAAGATTCACATATCTGGTCTGAAAACTTTGATCGCCAGTATGCCAATATTCTTGGGATTCAAAGTGATATTGCCCTAACGGTTGCAGATAAATTAAATGCATCATTGAGCGAATCAGAATCTTCACAAATACAGGACTACTCCGCACAAAATTCCGAGGCCTGGGATAATTACCTGAGGGGCAGGTTCCTGTTAAATAAAGCCAATGCTGAACAGCGTGTTGATATTAGTCCTCAAGGACTAAGAAAAAGCCTGAAATATTTTGCCAGGGCCATTGAGATAGACAGCAGCTTTGCCCTGGCCTATGCTGGGATGGCGAATGCCTATTCCAACCTGGCTGCCTGGAACTGGCTTCCCGACCGGAGAGAGGGTATGCTAATGGCCAATAAATACACAGCCAGGGCCCTTGAACTGGATCCGGATTGTGCAGAGGCACTTACCGTACAGGCAGGACTTTACGTTTGGGGTGGGCTGCAACGTGATTTTGAAAAAGGACGCGAAACTTTTCAAAAAGCCCTTAAGATCAATAAGAATTATCCCCCTGCTCTGCAATGGTATGCACAGCTTCTTATGATAACGGGCCCTATTGAGGAGGCCCGAAACCATATGGACAGGGTAATCGAGCAGGAACCTTTTTTCTGGCTTATGCACAACCTTAATGCCTGGATCTATTATTTTGAAGAAAAACATGCTGAAGCAATAGAATCCTGCATTCGTGCTGCTGAATTAAAGCCGGATTGGTTTATAACAGAGTGGTTGTATTTCCTGAACTATGCAAAACTGAATAAAGGCCAGGAGGCATTGGAGCATTTACAGAATATCATCCAGGCTGATCCCAGCACCAAACAGCATGCTGAAGAAATAACAAGCTATTTCAATTCCAGCGGCATTGAAGGCCTATTTACCTTTCTGATTCAATTAAATGACAATAATCCCGGTTTTTTCCATGGCTTAAACGGGGAACCCTTCTACAATGGCTGGTGGTATGCTCTGCTTGGAAAGAAAGAGGAATCCCTTAAATACCTGGAAAAAGCCCTGGAAAAACCGAACACCAGCTATACCTATTTTATGCTTATTGCCGTTAATCCTGATTTCGATTTCCTGAGAAGTGACCCAAGGTTCAAGGAAATTATTGATAAACTGGGACTCACTCCTTATAATACCCGATCAGCCAGCTGAAAAAATGCCTCAGTGATGTCGCATTAAATGATGGTCACTTCATCATGCAAGCTTCTTTCGGTAAGCATATTGAGATGGTGATCTGTCCATAGAATCTTAAGAAGTGTTATCATGCATATGAACTATGTGATCGAAGGCTTTGGCTCCCTGGTTAATGAAGCAGGGGATGAAACTCCATGAAAACCAGGCAATTTTACCCTGGTATACCCGGATGAAATGCACCAGTACCGGAACAAGGGCGACAAGCATTTCTTATCAGAACCGAGCAGACATCCCGATGGCATAATAGATCCTCTTACAGTCCTGTTTTTTAACATTAAATTAAAGGCTTGAAAATAAATATTCCTTAATTTGAGTAACCTTCTCTTCACACCTCGATTCCATGGAAAACAACATTTCTCTTAAACCTGTCAGCGACAAGCAACGCATTGTTTCCCTTGATATTATCCGAGGAGCAGCAGTACTCGGAATCCTTCTTATGAACATCGTTGGTTTTGGATTGGAGGGGGAAGATTCGAGGCGATGGGATGCCATCAATACAAAAGCAAGTGGCATAGATTTCTGGGTTGTACAGGTGATTAGCGTGCTCTTTGAAGGAAAAATGCGGGCACTCTTCTGCATGCTATTCGGGGCCGGCCTGATGCTTTTTTTAACCCAGAAAAGAAAAAAGAATGGTAAATCACCCTGGGGACTCTTTTACCGCCGCATGGGTTGGCTGGTGCTTTTTGGACTGATGAATGCCCATTTGCTTCTGTGGCAGGGAGATATTCTCTATTTCTACGGGATTTTCGGAATGGTGGTTTTCCTTTTCCGGAACATGAAACCGGTGTATAAG
>CAZNFR010000143.1:0-1550 GCA_964572225.1 uncultured Bacteroidaceae bacterium | reverse complement strand
GTCGGTACCCGTGGTGATCAGTATTGCCATCATAACATCCCAGCTGTATTACGCGGATATCCGATCCAAATACCTCAACCATCTTGAAGCCACAACAGCACAGGAAGCCGGTGAGGTACTGACGGAGGAACAAAACGAGGCCCTGGTGGCATGGGAGAAATTCAGAGCTGAAAATATCCCCAATCCGGAAGAGGTGGAGGAAAAGATCCGGAAAATGCGGGGCAGCTATGCTGATGTAGCCTCGGTTGTGAGGCCTGAATCCTTCCGGTCTCAAACCAAATACCTTCCCTTCCTGCTGGGGGATAATGTATCGCTGATGCTTTTAGGCATGGCCCTGCTGCAATGGGGATTTTTCAGTGGAAACTGGAAACGAAGGCATTACCGGCTTACCATGATCCTGGGTTTTGGCGTTGGCCTTCCCCTGGTCATCTTTGCCCAATGGCACCAGGTTACCTACACCCCTACCCTGGAAACAGGCATCGAATATATGAAAGTCCATCCCTTCCCCTGGGATACATCCGTATATCATGTTCAGCGAATTTTCCTTTCGATGGGACATGCCGCCATGCTGATGCTCGTCATTCACAGCGGCAGCCTGAAGAGGCTCATGAATTCCCTCCGGGCTGTGGGTCAAATGGCCTTCAGCAATTACATCCTGCAATCGATCTTATGTACCCTATTCTTTTTTGGTTATGGCCTGGGGTATTATGAGAGACTGGAGCTGCACCAGCTGTATTATGTCGTGCTGGGGGTATGGATCATTTCCATGATCCTGAGCCCCATCTGGCTGAAGTATTACCGCTTTGGCCCCCTGGAATGGTTATGGAGAAGCCTGACTTACTGGAAGATCATGCCTTTCAGCCGACAGCAGACATTTGAACCCCGGGTTTCTTTGAATTAAGAGATTGTGGATTTTTGCCAAAAATCGAAGTCATTAAAATTGTATCCCTTGATCATGTAGACTAGCAAAAGGTCAATATGGAAGGTGCTGAAAAAGCCTGGAAACAAATGCCTATCTCCAGTAAGGACGGTGCACCGGTATATTCATACAGAGTATTTACGGTTGATCCAGGTGGGTTCACTCCTTATCACCAGCATCCTTATGAGCACATGAACTATGTGATCGATGGTCAGGGTGCACTGGTCAACGAAAAAGGCGAAGAGACCCCCATGAAAGCGGGCGACTTTGCACTGGTCAATCCCAACGAAAAACACCAGTACCGCAACAAGGGCGATCAGCCCTTCAAAATCATCTGCGGAGTGCCGAAGGAGTTTGAGTAATGATTGAAATATACAATCATTGTGCAGGGATCACTCCCAACTGCTGCATGAATCCCATTTCGTTATAGTATTGCCAGAACTCTGCAATTTTGCCGTTCTCAATGCGGAGCAGGTCTATGCCATGCAGGTTAGAAATCCGCTTCCCGGTAGCAGGAATCCCCATCAGATCCCGGGTATGATCGAATGCCATGTCCCACCTGATCATGACATAGA
This sequence comes from uncultured Bacteroidaceae bacterium, assembly GCA_964572225.1. GTDB lineage: Bacteria > Bacteroidota > Bacteroidia > Bacteroidales > CAZNFR01. The sequence goes on along the minus strand of CAZNFR010000143.1, from coordinate 56 downwards.
CCCCCTCAGCAATAATCTCATAATGATTGATCTCAGGATTGATGTAGTTCTTAGCC
>CAZNFR010000142.1:0-6286 GCA_964572225.1 uncultured Bacteroidaceae bacterium | reverse complement strand
AATGCCTGTCACAATAACATAGTCAACTTTTTTGCGAAGATCAGAGGCCACTTTTTCTATTTCAGCCAGTTCTTCCTGGTTAACCTGGCCTGGCAAATTCAGCCAGCCTACAAAATGGTTCCCATCACCGGTTTTCTCATGAAGGGTTTTCAGACTTTTTTTAACTTCCTCTTCCAATTTTTCAAGGGCGTCCCGGTAGGTGAAATCAAGGGCCTTGTCTATGTTTAATTTGAAACTGCTCATGTGGATATGGTTTAAATGATAACTGCGTTTTTATTGCCGCTGCAAAAATAAGAGAAAATGGGCAAACAGGAGCAGGATATTATAAGAAATGAAAGGGCAAAATCATTCTTCCAGGGTGGTCAGATCTCCTTCATCCTGTCCAAGTGCCCTGGCTCTTAAAACCCTTCGCATTATTTTTCCGCTTCGGGTTTTCGGAAGACTTTTTTCAAAAACTATGTGAGCAGGCTTTGCAATGGGCCCGATTTCCTCTTCTACATGTTTTTTGAGCTCTGCTTCTAGTTTTTCATTGCCCTCATAGCCATCCCTGAGGATGACCGTAGCATGAATAATGTTTCCTTTTAGTTCATCGGGCAGTCCTACCGCTGCAGCCTCATTAACAGCAGGGTGGCTTACCAGCGCACTTTCAATCTCGGCAGAACCCAACCGGTATCCGCTTACCTTCAGTACATCGTCATTACGCCCGATGATCCAGTAATACCCATCCTTATCTCGTTTGGCAGAATCGCCGGTAAGGTACCAGCCTTTATCCCGGTATTTTTCCCAGTATTTCTCAATGAATCTGTCAGGATCACCTAAAATGGTCCTTGCCATACCCGGCCATGGATTTTTTATGACCAGGTTTCCTTCGGTACCATCAGGTACTTCCAGACCTTCTTCATCCACAATTGCCATTTCATTTCCAAAAAAAGGTAGCGTGGCGGAACCGGGTTTGAGAGGAGTAACCGGGAGGGGAGTAATCATAAATCCACCGGTCTCCGTCTGCCACCAGGTATCCATGATCGGACACTTTTCCTTGCCGATAACCCTGTGGTACCATTTCCAGGCCTCCGGATTAATGGGCTCGCCAACAGATCCCAGCAACCGAAGCGAACTCAGGTCATGTTTTTCGGCCCAGGAATCACCAAAGCGCATTAGCCCCCTAATGGCAGTAGGTGAAGTATATAAAATATTTACACCGTATTTTTCAATCATTTGCCACCAACGATTCGGATAGGGATGATTAGGAGCTCCTTCGTAAAGCAATACGGTGGCCCCATTGATCATGGGACCATAAATAATATAAGAATGGCCAGTAATCCATCCGGGATCGGCAGCACACCACCAACGATCTACCGGTTGAATGTCAAACACATATTTAAATGTCGTTGAGGTATATACCGAATAACCTCCGTGTGTGTGCACCAGCCCTTTGGGTTTTCCAGTGGTACCACTGGTGTACAGAACAAAGAGAGGGTCTTCAGAATCGGTTTCTTCTGTCGGACAAATTCGCCCGGCAATGGGCATCCCCATCAAATCGGAATACCAGAAATCACGATCATTTTCCATGTAAACTTCCTCACCTGTGCGCTTTACGGTGATGCAGACTTCAATGGTGGGAGAACGTTTCATAGCCTCGTTGGCAATGCTCTTCAGATTGGTAGGCTTTCCTCGCCTGAATCCACCGTCGGCTGTAATAAGAATGCGGCTGTGAGCATCAGCTATCCTCTCGGCCAGGGCCTCAACGCTGAATCCCCCGTAAACCACACTGTGTGCAACTCCGATCTTGGCACAGGCAAGCATGGCAATAACTATCTCAGGAATTTGCGGCATGTAAATGGTAATTATATCCCCCTTTTTAGCACCCATGGCCTTCAAAACATTGGCAAATTTGGAAACATCCCTGTGAAGAGCGAAATACGAAAAGGTCCTTACATCACCGGGCTCCCCCTCCCAGATTAAAGCCAGCTTATTTCGCATTTCCGAATGCAAATGACGATCGAGAGCATTCGAAACCACATTTATCTTGCCGCCAGTAAACCATTGATAAAACGGAGCCCTGGAATCATCCAGTACCTTATCCCAGGATTTGAACCATTCGAGAGATTTAGCCTCCTCAGCCCAATAATGTACCCGATCCTTTACCGAATTATCATAAATGCTCCGGTAATCCTTTATCCTGGCATTGGCTGTCACTTCATTGGAAGGATAATACATTTCATTGTTTTTCGATGATTCCATAGTTACGAATATTTATTTAGAATTAGTAAAAATAAGAATTCGACTTCATAACGACAAAAATTTCCTATCTTCCTTTCAGAAAGTATTTAAAACAGTAGAGTGTACTGCCAGAATATTCTTGAGGAAAACTTAAGATTTTACAACTATGAAGAAAATCATCGCCCAACCTCTGATCCTCTTTCTGGCTTTCGCAGGAGGAGCCGTTTTTTCAGGTTTTATCCATAAAAATGAAATCGCTATGTTGAATAAAAAAATGGCCCAGGTGGGCATAATTGTTAAGAATATTGATAAAGCAGCAGATAAGTATGCCGCCCTTTTCAATATGGAAAAACCAGAAATTATCATAGCCGAAAACCCTGAGGATAACCCCACTACCCACAAGGGGGAGCTTACCAATGCAACTGCAAAACTGGCTTTTTTCAATCTTGAAAATGTTCAGATTGAATTGATCGAGCCTGTTGGCAAACCAAGTACCTGGAGCGACTTCCTCGAAAAAACCGGAGGTGGGATCCATCATATTGCATTCTGGATTGACGGAATGGAAGCGCGTGTTTCAGGACTCGATGACTTGGGATTCACAGAAGTACAGCGCGGAGGATGGACCGGTGGGCAATACAGCTACCTGGAATCAGACAAGGATATGTCCCTGATCATTGAACTCCTTGAGAATCTTAATAAATAGATTTTTAGCGAACAACAATATACTCGGTTGGCTTGCTGGAATCTGACATAAAGTTCTGCAATCGTGTATACAGGCTTTCAACCATGTTCCATTGCTCAGCGAAATCGGGGGCTGGATTGTTTATCCCTTCAGGAAAATACTTATTTCGTACATCAACCGAATCAAAAACCCGGAAGAGTGCATATTTACCCACCATGCTGCCCCGGTCACCCTTTAAGACATAAAGCCTAAATCCTTCGATATCCTTCTGAAGCGCCGGTTGTAATTCATAACTGACAAAGCGTTCAAACTGGGATTGTCTTCCTACGGCCACGTCGAAGTAGCTTATGCATATCAACTGACCCAGCTGAGGATCAATCATGGAGTTATACCCGATAACAACAAAATCGGTATAATCGGATATGCTGTCAACCAGTTGATCCGTGGGAGGTCTGAAATGAAATTTTTCCAGAACAGCGTTCCATTGAGGGTAATTTGCCAGATCGGATTCAGGAAAATAGTAGTCTCTCGTGGCCAGAAAATTAAATCCCCATGCAAAGCAGTACTGCCCCTGGTTTGCTCCCCGGTCTCCATACATAATCCAGCCACTGGCTCCCTTGGAATTGTCCTGTATCTTTTCACACCATTGCTTATAATAGTTCTGAAAAATGATGGGATTGGTTCCTTTCCTTAGATGAAGGTTTCGAAGTGCGATTACTTCCGGAAGGTTCTGTGGGGTAATTACCTGGGGGGAGATTAAAAAGAAACCTGCCAGGGATGCAACGATCCATATTTTGGTATTCATGATGCGGAATTTTGCGTTTTCAGTGGAAGGAATAAATAGTCATACCTCATGAATACAAGGTATGGTGAGAGAAAATCAGATCTCTCCCTAAAAGTATTCAGTTATCCTTAAAAAGTCAAGTCCCAGGATATGTTGCGAAAACTACCGGCGCATATTCCTTCAGCGAAATTAGAGACTCAGTTCATATTCATACCGGTTCCGGATCTTGTTAAGTCTTTCGGGAGTGGGATTCAATTCAAAGATTCTGACAAAATCGCTCGGCCCTTCATGGGTCCACAGGATAACCTTTGCAGCATCGAAGATATTCTGATCGATATTGTTTTTTACCGCAAAGGTGACTGCCTTGAAACGGTCCCAGCTAAGATCCTGAGAAATTTTGAAGTAATAATGCCCTGGGTCAATTTCATCCTTGAAATATAACTCGGCACCCAGATGCTTGAGGACAAACGATTTGTGGATCTGAATTACTCCCTCTGTGTCGGTTTCTTTCGCATTCATCATCCCAATGCCGAAATCGATCAACGCATTCTGAATATGCGAAATATTCTCAAAGCATTCCAGATTCCTGATTCTGACACAGTAATAATCTTTATTCTGAATTTCAATGGATCCGAAACTGGCAAAACATTTTTTATTCAGTTTTAACCTTACCTGCTTTAGGATCCTCGCCAGCCGGAGATACTCATATTTTTTGTCAAGAATTATATAAAGCGACCTGGGCTTATCCGTATCTGGAATATTTTGGCCATAATACCCCGGAAAAGGATTTTTTGTCTCCAGTACCAGCGTATCATAAAGCACTTTTGAACCCAGGGAGCAAACCCGTTCTTCTTTGGTAATGATCCCATAGGTTTCAATCGATCTGTTTGGGTCCATGGTATTTTTTTATCGAAAATTTACAAAACCAGAGGGCAGATTTCAAGTGAATTTAGATGCTATGCAGCTGGAAATTATCTTAAACCGTATGCAAATTCTGAATTGTATACTAACTTAAAATACATGAGGAATTCCTTTTTAGGCTGGGCTGCCTGGATCAGGTTTGTGCTGCTTTTATATAACACAGCCCGGGATTTGTTATAAAAACAGATTATTATCAGAAAAAAGAAGCAACCCGAAAACCAAATCAGAGCCTCTCACGGGACTCGAACCCGCGACCTGCTCATTACGAATGAGCTGCTCTACCAGCTGAGCTAAAGAGGCAAAAGACCTACAATATTAATAATAAATTCTCTTCTATTTGCCTCTCAATCTGCAAAACTGAATGCCCTTAAGTCAGCTTTTAGCCCTATCCTGTATCATGGAACATGGATTCCCTGAATTTCTGGATAAAAATTCATGGAGTTACTCCTGCTCAGTTAGTTTCCGACCCCATTCCTGTGCTCTTTCCTCTTCACCTTCCTTCAAGGGTCCCTTCTCATCAATAACGAAAAAACCCTCGGGCTTTTGAATAATTTCAGCTCCTTTCTTTTTTAACTGACGGGCAATTTTTGCAGCTGCATACCCTCCCTTATCCACCATAAATTTCAGGGGCCGTGATTGAATGGTTTCCAAATCAATTCGGGTATCGAATGTGGCGGCTTTTAATCCCTTCAAGGACCTGCTCCCAATTCTTCCCAGAACCGACTTGGTAAGAGGTGATGAACTGAATTGTCTTGTAGGGGAACCCATAATCAGTAATTCCGGTTTTTCCTCTGTATTGTATTCTCCGGTACGGATTAGTTCTACCTCGTTTGATCCTGTACTGACCCCTTTAGAGATGGCTTTTGCGATCAATTCGGTGTTCCCAAAGAAAGAGTCATAAACGATGTGTATTTTCAAAACAATAAATTAAATTAGGGAAAATCAAACTTTCAACCAGGTTTTACTTTTCAAATTTAGGCAAATCAAAAGATTTTTTTCTTGGATAAGTGTTTTTTTACCCTAGTTAAAGAATAGTTAAAGTTGAAATTCAGGATCTGACAACCAATATCTTACCGTAATTTCCGATAAATTTTTTTTACTAACCCAAATTTATTCCTATGAAAAATGTATTTTTTCTCTCGGTGGTTTTCTTTTTTGTTTCCTGTTCTTCTTCAACCAATGAAACATCTGAAACTAATGCTGATTCCCTATCAGCCGAAATGTCGGAAAGGTCAATAGGATTCTCGCTTGAGATGGGGGACTCCAAATTTCACCTTGGTACGGAAGAGGCTATCGATGTTGTTAAGGAATTTGACAGGCTCTGGGTGGCCAAAGATTATGAAGGCATGAGGGCTCTTATGGTGGATACCGCAACCACTCATTTTTCTGATGGCCAGGTCTTTAAAACTGCAGATGCAGCAATTGCGGCAATTAAGGAGGAGGATATGGAAATGGAATCCAATTGGACCTTTGACTATGCCTTTTCAGTGGATCTTGATCCTTCACAGGGTGGAGAACATGTTCAGGCCGGGTTCACAGTTAATACATCCAAAGATGGCAAAGAAAGAAAAAGACAAGTCCACGAATCCTACTACATCATCGAGGGTAAGATTGTATGGTATAGCTCGTATGCAATGGAAATAAAAGAGGAGATGTAACAATATTTCCCTGAAATTTCT
>CAZNFR010000141.1:0-6312 GCA_964572225.1 uncultured Bacteroidaceae bacterium | reverse complement strand
TGGTGAGATGATCGAACTGCCGTCCATCAATCTGGTATTCCGGCATCCCTCCGGACTCCTCGGTGATCCGGTACATGCGAGGTTTGGAGATGAGTTTCCCATACGCTTTGATTTTCTGGATACCATGGATGGCGGAAACCTGAGTCTGCAGGTACACCCCTTGACCGAGTACATCCAGGAAAAATTCGGGATGCATTATACTCAGGATGAAAGTTACTACATTATGGATGCTGCCGAAGATGCCATTGTCTACCTGGGCCTCAGAGAAGACACCATTCCGGAAGACTGCCTGGAAGACCTGAGGCTGGCACAGCAGGAAGGTAAGGAATTTCAGGCCGGGAAATATGTTCAAACATGGCCTGTTAAGAAGCATGATCATGTGCTGATTCCGGGTGGAACGATCCACTGTTCCGGTAAAAACTCCATGGTGCTGGAAATAAGTGCCACTCCCTATATTTTCACTTTTAAACTTTGGGACTGGGGAAGACTGGGAATGGATGGCAAGCCACGACCGATTAACCTGGAACATGGAAAAAATGTGATTCAGTGGGACAGACGTACCGATTGGACCCGCCAAAATCTTGTGAACAGGGTAAAAGTGATTACAGAAGGGGAGCACTGGGTAGAGGAAAGCACGGGTCTCCACGAAAGGGAGTTCATTGAAACCCGAAGACACTGGTTCACAGGCCCGGTTCACCACCTTAATGAGCATGGGGTGGAAGTAATCTGCCTGATCGAAGGAGAGGAAGTGATGATCCTCTCTCCTGAAAATCAGTTTGATCCTTTTCCCCTGCATTATGCCGAAGTGGCCATTATACCTGCAAGGGTGAATCAATACTTTGTAAAACCCGGGAAACAAGCCGGGAATAAGCGCTTCGGTACCATAAAAGCTTTTGTTCGTTCATAATTTATAGGATGTATGATGAATTTTTCGTTTGATCCCGGCTTTGCGATTTATCCAAAAACCAATCCCATGGGATTTGAGTACGGTCCGGGTGTATTCGGACCCGGTCCGGAGATCAGAACCCTTGATGCCATTCGCCCGAGTCTTCTGGACCCCGATTGTGAAGGACCTGGGGAGGTGTATGCCATTGTTATGGATGTAGGCAAGGAGATCCACCGGGAAATTCTAAATGAAATGCATCTTTTGTATGGGGTGGTGACCTATGCAAACGGCAGATTGGGAAGAGAACCCATCCGGAGTCAGGGACATATTCATAAAGAATCGGTCCATGCCGGGGGGTGGTCTACCCCCGAAGTTTATGAGATCTGGTCGGGTGAAGCCATCATTTATATGCAGGAGAAGGCTGAAGATAACCCGGGTCGATGCTTCGCTGTATATGGTAAACCCGGGGACGTGATTATCGTTCCCCCATTCTGGGCTCATGCCACCATAAGTGCAAATCCGGATTCACCCCTTACCTTTGGTGCATGGTGTGATCGGGATTTCGGATTCGAGTATTCCGGCGTAAGACAAAGGAAAGGATTGGCTTTCTATCCACTTCTGGGCGATGATAATAAAATTCGCTGGCAAAAAAACCCAAACTACCAGTATGCAGACCTCCTCGAAAAAACACCGGAACTATACACGGAATTTGGCATAGAAAAAGGAGTTCCTGTCTACAGGCAGTTTGAGTCAGATACCGAACGATTCAATTTCGTTCCCAGGCCCGATCGCTTCCGGGATCTCTGGAAGGAATTCCTTCCCTAAATCCCCAACTTCACCTCCGGTCCCCCGGCTTCCTCCAGTTTTTCGAGCAGTTCTGGAATGCGGGTACTTATAATTTCCTCCAGCATGGAATTCAGCTCCTGATACTCCTCCCTGGCCAGTTCCAGACTCTCCCGGTGGAGGGGAGTAGGTCCATAGGTGGAGCCCATAACACCTCGGTAGGCAGTACTGAATCGCTGACTGATGGTAGGCGGATTCTTCTCTCCTATTTCGTTCCTGGCTGAACTTCCCGATATCCGTGCTCTCAATTCCAGAAGATCCATTTTGAGCTGATGGATTTCGCCATGCAGTGAGCCGGGTTCCCGTGATGCCCTTTCCAGGGATAACTCCATAAGATCAGCCTTTTTGATACTTTCATTCAGGTTGATACTCAAAATGCTGTATTGTTTCCGGAATTCATCCAGCTCTTTCAAAAAGGCAAGAATTTCATCATAACCGGCTCCCTCCAGACTGCCCGAGGTCATGGCTTTCACTTCAAATTCCACAGGCCCGTCAAGGGGAGTAAGCTCTCCATCTGCCTCTTTTGCAAGGCTTACCGAGTAGGTTCCCGGTATGGCAAGAATGCCCCGGCCCTCCCTTTCGGCATTATTCTCGGTTATGGGTTGAGAGGGGGAATACTGGAGATCCCAGGCAATTCGCTGAAACCCTTTTTTTACCGGTGCTTCCAGCTTTCTTACCACGTTTCCTTCCATATCCTTAACGGTGAGCCAAAGGACGGGATCTTTCTGAATCTTTTCTTTGTCGAGCGCCTCCCAGCCAGGGAAGGGAATGTCAGCCTTCTGCTTTTGAAGCTCTTTTTCTCTTTCCTGTCTTTCTTCTTTAAGGGTAGGGATATCCTCTTTGAGGTAAAGGGTGAAAACCGCTCCGAAAGGCGGATTTTCAGCCACAAAAAGTCCTTCACCCTGAGAGCCTTTTGCTGACCTGCCCAGTGGGGTCCTGGGCATATACCACCAGGCATCCTTTACAGGGAACAGACTTGCTTCTTCCTCCAGTTTTTCAGCCGAAACCTCCCTTAAAGGGGCAATATCGTCAAGAACATAGAATCCTCTCCCAAAAGTGGCTCCTACAAGATCGTTCTCCCTCTTATGGATCGCCAGGTCACGGAAGGAGATTGTAGGTGCATTTCCGGTAATCTTCACCCAATGGGTACCCGCATCAACCGTGAAATAAATCCCAAATTCGGTACCCAGAAAAAACAGCTTCCTGTTCACATGATCTTGAACTATTCTCCAGAGCAGAGTTCTTTCCGGAAGATTTGAAACCATGGATGTCCAGGTCCTGCCCCTGTCCGGGCTTTTTACCAGATAAGGTTCAAAATCCCCGTACTTATGATTGTCCATAACCACATAAACCGTATTTTCATCAAAAAGGTCGGCCTTCACATCGTTGATAAAGGCTGTTTGGGGCACTCCCGGCATGGAACCCACTTCTACCTTCCTCCAGTTCGCTCCCCCGTCGTCCGTTACCTGGAGCAGTCCGTCGTCGGTACCCGCATAAATCAAATCCTCATTCAATGGGGACTGAGCCAGGGAGGTTATGGAGTTGTAGTTACTCATGGCGTAGAGATCCCAGGGAGAATCCCAGCTTTGTTGTTTGCCCATTATCTCCAGGGTGATTCTTTCCTGGTTACGGGTAAGGTCACCCGAAATGGGTGTCCATGAATCTCCACGGTTTTCTGATTTCCATACCCTCTGTGAAGCGAAAAACAGGGTGGCTGGATCATGGGGACTAACCAGAATGGGCGAGTCCCAGTTGAATCTTTCGGCGGGTTCACCCTTTCCGGGCTGAGGCTGAATAAATACAGATTCCCCTGTTTTCCGGTCCAGTCTGTTGAGGTAACCCTCCTGCGATTGTGCATAGGCAATATTCGGATTGCCGGGTTCGGTTGCCGGCTGGTGACCATCTCCCCCAAGCACCACCTGCCAGTCACTGTTCCGTATTCCGGAAACATTATCGGTTCGGGAAGGACCCATCTGGGTGTTGTTATCCTGGGTTCCCCCATAAATATTGTAAAATGGCTCAGTATCATCCAGGGCCAGCTTGTAAAATTGAGTAACCGGAAGATTTGCAATATATCTCCAGTTTTCGGCAAGATCGAAACTTTCGTAAATGCCTCCGTCCGTACCAATAAGCAGATAGTCAGGATCATCCTTCCGGAATGCAATGGCATGGTTATCCCCATGCTTGTACCTTTCATTGAGTCTTCTCATTGTTTTTCCTCCATCGTCAGACACCTGAATGGTCACATCACACAGGTAGATCCGGTCGAAGGAGTGAGGTGAGGCATAGAGCTCCTGGTAATAGTGAGGTCCGGTACCCCCGGCAACGGCATCCGACATTTTTTTCCAGGATGCACCCCGGTCTTCCGTGCGGTAGATACCCCCCGTTCGCCGGTCAAGTTCAATAGCCGCATAAACCACATCCGGATTGATGGGTGAAATGGCCAATCCAATCTTACCCATATTCCCTTTTGGAAGTCCTTTTTCCATTTTCTCCCAGCTTTCACCTCCGTCGGTGGACTTATACAGGGCTGTTTCCGGTCCTCCTCCCATATAGGCTGCTATGGTCCGGTGTCGCTGCCATGTTGCGGCATAAAGAATGTCAGGATTCCTGGGGTCCATTACCAGGTCGGTAGCTCCGGTATATTCCTCGTCTCCCAGTTTTTTATTCCATGTAATTCCTCCATCGGTCGATTTGTACAATCCGCGCTCACCCCCGGGAGTCCACAACGGCCCCTGGGCTGTAACCCAGATAACGTCTGAGTTTTCAGGGTGGATGAGTATCCTTGAGATTCGCTCCGATTTTTTGAGCCCCATGTTTTTCCAGGTCTTGCCCCCATCCTCACTCAGATAAATTCCGTCTCCATACCCTGCATGCCTTCCTCCAACATCCTCACCGCTGCCAACCCAAACCCTGTGGGGATTTGAGGGGTCGATCGCCACACATCCAACAGAATAGGAACCCTGTCCGTCGAAAACCGGATCCCAGGTTACGCCTGCATTCGAGGTTTTCCAGATGCCTCCTGATCCCACGGCTATGTACCAGACATTATCATCCTCCGGATGGATGGCAATATCAGCAATCCGCCCCGACATAAAGGCGGGTCCGATTGAACGTAACTGAAATCCTGAAAAGGTGGATTCTGTAAAGAGTGATTTTCCGGGATCAGTTTCAGAGTCGCTCTTTTTTCTCTGTGAATAAACATCCGAAACTGTTAAAGCGATAATCCCCGACATGAACAGAAAGCTAAGAATTCTTTTCATCATAATAAATTTGATTTAAGTGGTATGTTGAACCCCGAAGGACAGGGTATGGCTGAAATTCTGTATTGGTTTGGCATATTTATTCCTGTTTGACTTCATTCAAGATATCTGTTTGTCTATGAAGTACATGAGTTTTTAGCCATGTTTTCCAATCCGGAAGGATCAAATTTAAAAATTTAATTCATAAAAAACAGGATAAGGAGTCTCAGGTTGAATATAGGGATATGATGCCCGGAAATTTTATTACTTTTACCGGCTGTAAAAAAAACTGAATTATCCGGACAAGAATGAAGATAAGGGGATACCTGTTGACGGGTATGATAATTATTGGCGGATTAACCGCGGTTATACTTTTCAACCGTGGTGGGACGGAAGATTCCCGCAGTGAACCTGCTTCACCCCCCTCCGTACCGAAAATGACTGCGATGGATTCCTTGCTCATGTCTTACCGGGATTCGGTCACCTCCCTGATCGACAGCGCAGATATTACCGGGGGAGCGCTTGCCGTGGTGTGCAAGGGTGAGGTAAAAATGATGATGTGCTTTGGAGAAAGACTGGATGGAAGCACGATGCCTGTGACCAAACACACGATCTTCAGACTTGCTTCCGTATCCAAGACTATGACAGGTACGCTGGCCGGGATTCTTGACACAGAAGGAATCCTGCCGTTGGAGACCCGTCTGTCGACCTATCTCAAAAGCTTCCGGCTTAGAGATTCCCTCAATACTATTGCTTTAAATGCCGAACATCTGTTAAGTCATACTTCAGGTCTGGTTCCTCATGCCTATGATAACCTGGTAGAGGCCGGAGTAAAGATGAACATTATTATGGATTCCCTGTTCCGGGTAAATATCAGTGCAGGTCCCGGACAATTATATGGTTACCAGAACGTGGTCTTCAGTCTGTACGATACTCTGGCTCAAAAGATAACAGGAAAGTCTTTCGGAGACCTGATGAAGGAAAAGGTATTTGATCCTCTTCATATGCCCGATGCATCGGTAGGTTTGCAGGCCTATATGGAGAACAAGAATAAAGCTTATCCTCATAGCAGTTCTGGAAGACTTTACCAGGACCTCCTGAACCGGGAGGGCTATTATATAACCCTGCCAGCAGCCGGGGTAAATGCCAGTATTTATGACCTCTCGTCGTTTATGATCGCCATGCTCGGTCACTCTGAAAACCTGAATGATAATGTGATTTCCAATCTACTTGAGCCCAGGGTCGTTTCGCCCCTCAACTGGCGTTACCTGCGCAACTGGGATGAGGTAAGGGAAAAATACTATGCCCTGGGGTGGAGGATCATTGATGCCTACGGGGGGC
>CAZNFR010000140.1:0-6414 GCA_964572225.1 uncultured Bacteroidaceae bacterium | reverse complement strand
GCTGTCTCCCTGGAAATCATCATAAATTTCAATATCAATAATGGCTCCTGAGGTATTGATAAAGGTACCTACTTTGCCAATGAAATGTTTTCCTGGTGCAGTAAACTTAACGAGTCCGTATCCGGTATGATCCGAATAGCCATAGGAGGTAGTTGCCCCAAGCTTATCAAAAAAGTACAGGGTATCTATTTCCGATTTTTCAGCTCTTTCAGGAAAAACCGAGACCGAAGATAGGAATTTGGAATCCTCATACCCTACGTAGAAGTATCCGTTTTTTGCCCAACTGGTCCCCCAGCTGTTCTTCACGATCCAGGCACCGGTGGTTCCCTTCGGGCTTCCGTAGCCCCCGGTTACCGCAATTTCATCGTTCCAGCCTACGATTTGCACACTGTGATCTACCGGATTGGTCCCGGGATAATAAAAAGTATAATCGTTTTTGTTAAAATAGGCAGACATATTGAATCCGCCGGTATACATAGACGAGATAACTCCTCCGTATTCATAAATGGCTCTTTTGACCACATTCACGTCTGGGGGCAGGTATTGAACGGTAGGGGAAAATGCGGGAATGTCGATTTTCAGGAAATTACAACTCGCATCGGGATTTCCGGTATAAGGATCGGAATCTTCGGTAACCGGACCCGAGAGCCTGGTAAGGTAGGCGGTTGAAATCATATCGTTACCTCCGTCATCAATTCCCCATTCAAAGCCATGGCAGGTACCCATGTTTTGTTCCGAAAGGTTCAGGTTTCCGGGAGTTCCGTACCCCAGCTTAAGCCAACGGGTCTCAATGGCACTTATTGAAGAGAAGGTCCAGCAAGATCCCAGGGGGGCCTGATCCTTCACCGGAGTAACCCAGTTATAATTACGAAGGTCGTAACCCGAAGGCAGGCTGGCAGTACTTTTTTTAGAACCTGACAAATAGGCACTTTCGTTGAAATGGATGTAAAGAGGACTGGGTGTAAAGCCGGTCCTTCCTTCCAGTGCCTTTTTTCTTTCTTCGCGGTTCACGGTTTCCAGGTATTTTACAAACTCCGGATTTAATGGAGCTCTTTCTGGCTGGGGCTGGGAACATGCTAAGCGGAAGAGGGCTCCGAAAATAAAAAACAAAATAAGCTTTCTCATAATGAATGAAATCTTTCGTTATCCTTATTACAAATTTAGTCGAATTTTTCTAACATCCGGACTCAGGCACAAATTTTGACAGAGCTTAGCCTTAATTAGTTTTTGCTTTGGTTAGGTTAATGCTGGCAAAAAAGCTAATTTTGTTTTCCATTAAACAGAAGATAAGACATGGGTTTAGTTGATACATTCCTAGGAAAGATACTGGGCAATAAAGCCGATCGGGACCTGAAGGAAATTCAGCCTCAGGTTGACCGTATTCTTGAAGTTTATCCTGAAATACAGGCACTCAGCAACGATGAATTGCGAAACCGCTCTGCTGCTCTCAAAGCAAAAGTAAGAGATTTTGTTAAAGGGGAAGAAGACAGGATTTCTGAATTACGGGCCAAAGCAGAAGATTACAAGATCGAGGTAGAGGAAAAAGAAGCCATCTACGATGAGTTGGATAAGCTGGAAAAGACCATAGACGAGAAATACGAGGAAGTGCTCAATGAGATACTCCCGGAAGCCTTTGCGGTGGTAAAGGATACGGCAAGGCGGTTTAAGGAGAATGAAGAGGTGGAGGTGACAGCCACGGAGTTTGATCGGAAATTGGCCACCCAGGTTGAGCACATACATATCAAAGGGGATAAAGCCATCTGGAAAAACCGCTGGATCGCAGGTGGGAACGAGATCCAATGGGATATGGTTCACTACGATGTACAGTTGATCGGTGGCGTGTCCCTTCACCAGGGAAAAATAGCAGAGATGGCTACGGGGGAGGGGAAAACCCTGGTCGCAACCCTGCCGGTCTTTTTGAATGCCCTCACCGGAAAAGGCGTGCATCTGGTAACGGTAAACGATTACCTGGCCAAAAGGGACTCTGAATGGATGGGACCCATTTACCAGTTTCACGGTCTGACGGTTGACTGTATCGATAAACATCAGCCCAATTCGGATGACCGGAGGAAAGCCTATAATTGCGACATTACCTTTGGGACCAATAATGAGTTTGGGTTCGATTACCTGAGGGACAATATGGCGCTTAGTCCACAGGATCTGGTGCAAAGAAGGCATAATTATGCCATCGTCGACGAGGTTGACTCGGTTCTGGTCGATGATGCACGAACTCCCCTGATCATCTCGGGTCCCACACCCAGGGGTGAAAATCAGGAGTTTATGGAGCTCAAGCCCAAGGTCCAGCGAATCGCCGATGCTCAACGTAAACTGGTAACCCAGGTCCTTGCCGAAGCCAAAAAATTCCTTCAGGAAGGAAACACAGAAAAAGCAGGCTTTATGATGCTAAGAGCCCAGAAAGGCCTTCCCAAAAATAAAGCCCTGATCAAGTTCCTTTCAGAAGAAGGAAATAAATCCCTTCTCCTGAAAACGGAGAACCACTATATGCAGGAAAACTCCAAGAATATGCATCTGGTTACGGACGATCTATATTTCGTGATCGAGGAAAAGCAAAATTCCATCGAGCTTACCGATAAGGGCATCGATTTTATCAGTACCACAGACGATCCTGACTTTTTTGTCCTGCCCGATATTGGCAGTGAAATTGCCGAACTGGAAAAGTCTGAACTTAATGACAACGAGAGGCTGGTTAAAAAAGATAAGCTTCTTCAGGATTACGCCGTTAAATCGGAAAGGGTTCACACCATTAATCAGCTCCTGAAGGCCTATGCCCTGTTCGAAAAGGATGTGGAATACGTGGTGATCGACAACAAGGTGAAAATTGTGGATGAGCAGACCGGAAGGATCATGGAGGGAAGGAGATATTCGGACGGACTTCACCAGGCGATTGAAGCCAAGGAAAATGTTAAAGTGGAAGCCGCCACTCAAACCTTTGCCACCATAACCCTGCAGAACTATTTCAGGATGTATCACAAGCTTGCGGGTATGACCGGTACCGCCGAAACGGAAGCGGGTGAATTCTGGGATATCTACAAACTCGATGTAGTTGTGATCCCCACCAACCGGCCCATCGTAAGGGACGACAGAGAGGACCTGGTTTATAAGACCAAAAGAGAAAAATATAACGCAGTTATCGATGAAATTGTTGAACTGGTAGGGGAGGGCAGATCCGTGCTTGTGGGTACCACCTCGGTCGAAATATCCGAACTCCTGAGTCGGATGTTGAATATCCGGAAAATTGCCCACAATGTTCTGAATGCGAAACTGCACCAACGGGAGGCAGAGATCGTGGCCCAGGCCGGTCGCAAAGGAATGGTGACCATTGCTACCAATATGGCGGGTAGGGGAACCGACATCAAACTCAGTAAGGACGTGAAGGATGCAGGAGGCCTTGCCATCCTGGGTACCGAGAGACACGAATCCCGAAGGGTGGACAGACAGTTAAGAGGTAGGGCCGGACGACAGGGGGATCCGGGATCATCCCAGTTTTACGTTTCTCTTGAGGATGATCTCATGCGGTTATTCGGTTCCGAACGGATTTCCGGTCTTATGGACAGACTGGGACTCAAAGAGGGAGAGGTAATTCAGCATTCCATGATCTCCAAATCCATCGAGAGAGCCCAGAAAAAAGTAGAGGAGAATAACTTCGGTATCCGTAAACGTCTGTTGGAATACGACGATGTGATGAATTCCCAGCGAGAGGTGGTTTATAAGAGAAGGAAGCACGCCCTCTACGGGGAAAGACTGAATGTGGATATTTCCAATATGATGTTCGATGTGGTGGAAAGCATCGTCAATCAATACCATACCAATGCAATCTATGATGAGTTTTCCTTTGAACTGATCCGCACTCTTTCCATCGAAAACCCGGTGAAAGAGGAGGAATTCAAAAGAATGAATTCCGAGGAGCTGGTGGACAGGATCTATGAGCTGCTTATTTCAACCCACCGGCGGAAAAAAGAGGCCATCGCCCGGCAGGCCATGCCCGTGATCAAAGATGTTTTTGAAAAACAATCTGCCGTTTACGAGAATATCGTGGTGCCAATCTCCGATGGTTCCCGCATTTTCAGAGTGGTGACAAACCTGGAAAAAGCCTACAATTCGGAAGGAGGGGAACTTGTTCTCTCCTATGAAAAAACCATCACCCTGGCAACCATAGACGAAAACTGGAAAGAACATTTGAGGGAGCTTGACGATTTGAAGCAGAGTGTACAAAATGCGACCTACGAACAAAAAGATCCTCTGCTGATTTATAAATTCGAATCCTTCGAATTGTTCCAGCAGATGATCGATAAAGTCAACAGAGAAGTCGTCTCCACCTTAATGAAGGCTCACATTCCTATAAGTGACTCCAGTGGAGTTCAAAAGGCACAGGCGCCCAAACGACTGGACCTTAGTAAGTTTGAGGCTAATAAGCATGATACCCCGAGATACAATGATCCTTCGGGAGGACCTGATCAAAAAAGGGCACAACCAGTGAGAGTGGAGAAAAAAGTGGGGAGAAACGACCCCTGTCCCTGCGGGAGCGGTAAGAAATTCAAGAATTGCCACGGAAGACCCGGAGCTGCTTAAGGTTTGGTAAACCAGTTTCAGTTTTGAAACCTGCTCAGATCTTTTAACAACCGGTCTTTCATTCCTCCGCCAACTACCTGGTATGCATTCAGATCACTAATATTGTTGCATTCCAGAATAAGGATGCCGCTAGGAGTGAAGGCAACATCCCAACCCAGCAATAGGAACATGTCGAAATAGCGGTGCAGGTCCATACAGGTCTCAACTGCCTCTTTGAAATAGGGAATGCTGTGACCTTCAAAAACAAATCCTGAATCCGGATGCCGGGTGAGATACATATCCCTGAGCCTCGACATGGAAAAGGCATACTTTTGGAGAAGCCCCGTGTCTTTGTCAATACCTACAATCAGATTACCCACTGCCGTGTTGTCTACGAAATTTCCTGAGCGGCCCACCCGAAGCATGGTTGTGTAAACAGAGACAGAGTCGGGATGATAACAGGTTACGACCCTCATGGTGTTCACCGAGTTTTCATGAATCCTGCTAATCTCCGGATGCTGGATGATCTTTTTCTGGATAACCGATTTTTCCTTGATGAGGCTTTTTACATCACTAACACAGGATTCGATATCATTGATGTATATCTTTCCCTCATCGGTCCTTAACTTGAAAATGTCCTGTCCGCAACACCCGCAATGCGATTTAACGAAGCTGTCCATGGGATTCTCGAGTAATTTCTCCAATTGGCAATTCTCCTCCCCGTTGAGCGTAAAGAAGAATTCCCGGGTAGCGTATCCCAGATTTTCCGGAAGGATCTGATCCTTCTTCAGCCCATTCATATATCTGAAAAACAATATTTTATCCTCCAGTATGCAACGGTAATACCGGGGGGCAATGGTATCATTCAGTTTGCGGTATTCTTTTTCAGTAATGAAATCCTTCAGGTGATTCTTCTTTTCATGGAGCCGGAACAGAAAGAAAGCTTTGAACCTTCCTCTTTTAATTAAGAGGTAGACGATCAATTGTCCTGCAATAAGAAAGTAGGACTTAGTTCGATTGTTTAAGGACCTGAGATCTTTCAGGATATCCATTTTGCCGGCCAGACTCATGGGTGATGTTATTTTGGAAACAGTACATTTCCGGTTATAATCCTCAGGGCAGGAAGTCAATACTCTGATTGAATTTCCACAGCAATTTAATGCGAAAGATGATTGCCCTGACGGATTTCTTTACGGTTTTTTACCAGTTAGGTTCCTGAATACGGGAAGGATATTTTTCCTTTCGTTAAAAAAGAATTTCTGTTGATCTGGCTTCCGGGATTCTATTTGAGGAAGGCTTTAAAATCGGCATAAAACTCATTTTTAATGCCCCCGGAAATTATTTGGGTGGAAAGGATGCTGTCCAGATTGTTACACTCTATAATAATCGGGCGGTCGGGAGTAAAAGCCACATCCCAGCCCAAAAGAAAAAAGTCAGGAAAATAAGAATGAAGGTTGAGGCAAAGTTCTTTGGCATCCTGGAAAAAGGGCAGGGGATGGCCTTCGAATTGAAAACCGGTATCCGGATGGGAGGTCATATACATATCCTTCAAACGGGTGAGGGACCAGGCAAATTTCTCCAGTTGACCTGTTTCCTGATTTACTCCGATCATGATATTCCCCGCCGAAGTATTGTCGATAAAACTCCCGCCCCTGCCGGTTCTTAAAATGGAAGAGTAGATTTTGTATGCCAACCCCGTGTGGCAGGTAATGATCCTCAGGGTGTTCAGGGAACCGGGATAAATGATCCGGAGATCCTTATGCTGCTCCACTTTTTTTTGCACGATGGAAATATCCAGGATCTGGTCCTGCAATTCGGAGATCCCTGATTCTTTGTTGTTTATGT
>CAZNFR010000139.1:0-6558 GCA_964572225.1 uncultured Bacteroidaceae bacterium | reverse complement strand
GAGTAAGTGTTGGAGTAGATTATGCCTTTTTCTTCATCCCAGAAGAGCTCTTCGGTGTTCAATTTCTCCTGCTTTATGAAATTTTCGGCAATGACATTTCCTCTTGCTTCCCAGAGTTTTTCCTCGTTGTAATAAATGGCATAATTTGCCACGATTTTGGTTTGGATATCCATACTGTCGTCATAAAACCGTACTACCATTCCCCGGGGAAACTCAATGTAGGGTCTTTCAAGATTAGAGAACCGCCTTATTTCATCGGCGTTGAGTTTGAGCTTCACTTTGGCAGAGTCCGAATAGATCATTTCTACGTTTTTTCCCGATAATTCCGGAATTTCTCCGGCATTGGTAAGGGTCTGAATCTTTTCTATGTCATTCTCACATGCCTGAAAAAGAAAAAAAACTCCCGGGATTACCAGGAGTTTTTTGATTATATGGATAAAATCAGTTCTCAATCTGAGGTTTAGTTTTTAGGTCTGGCGGAAGTTGTTTTATTAATCCAGCCCCCGACCGTGTAGCTGTCACCTTCGGCAATACTTCTGAAGAAAAGGTCCTCTTTGGTCGGGAAATATGCTTCATATTCATTGATAAGTTCGGATGCCTTATCGGCCACACTGGCATCCACCTGCCGTGCTTTCCTGAACTGGTCGACAGCAACCCAGTAGGCCGTTCTCCTTTCGAATTCATCACCGAGGGCTGAATTCCCGGAAACATAGGCAATACCCATCAAAATATAGGGATCTCCCCAATCCGGATCCAGTTGGGTTGCTGCATAGGCGTACTTGACTGCTTCTGCGGGTGAATTCAGATATTGCTGAACAAGACCGGCGAGACTGAAGTTATACCTTGCCTTATACTCATCATTTTCGGCCAGACTGATGGCTTCAAGATAATACTCTTTGGTTTTTTGGAACTCCTCTTTTCTGAGAAAGAGTCGCCCAAGATTATAGGCTGCTTCTGCATCGGGCTGAATGGAATACAATTGTTCCGAAGCATTGGCATACAGCGAGGTCATTTCGCAATCACCGGCATCATTCATGAAGCCGAGGATCAGGTTCAGGAAGGCAACATCCTCCTTGTTAGCTTCGAATTTTGGGCCAAAGAAGGTTACGATGGATTCGCAGGTCATTACCTTGCTGTCACGGATATTTTCTTCAATGGCATCCTTTGCCATTTTGGTTTTTGAACTGGGTCTCTTTGCCAGCTGGGCATCCAGGATATTGCTGGCTGTAACATAGTCGGTGATCACCTTTTCTCCGTCTAGCATATCGTTCAGATAAAGAGAAATACCTGCTGAAATCTGAGTTGTAAGAACTACCGGACTGGCTTCATTTCCGTCGATTTCAATGCTTTCACTAAGGATCTCATAACCCTGTTTTATGAATTCGGCACCATCGTTCCTTCGGTATCTCAACAAATCAACACCTTTACGACCCAGGATGTCTCCTTTCTTTTCAGGGAAATAATCGATTCGCTGATCATAAATCAACATGATCGTATCCGAATATGCGGCAATTTCCGCTGGATCAGTGGTATTTTCGAGCATATATTTGTAGATGGTTACCCCGTAAGCGAATGTGCTTTCTTTCCATTCCGGGCACTCGTTGTAAAGTTTTCTCCAGGGATTCAGGGCATCCTTGTAATTCTTATGTTTGAAAAATTCGTAATAAAGAGAATAATTTTTGAGGCAATTCTCAGGCACGTTGTCACCCTGTCCCAATGTGGACTTTGTTCCTGCAATCATCAGAATAATTGCAGCAGTCAATGTGAGCAATGTTTTCAATCCTATTGTTTTCATGGTTCGGTATATTGTTAATCAAACTTCCTTTTGTAGAACCAGAAATCATGCAATGTAAAGCTTAAATTGATGATTCCGTAGTTCTCTCTGATCAAATTATTACTAAGCGTTCCTCTCTGACCCAGAACCACGCTCAGGTTAAAAGTGGTTTTTGTTCCTCTGAACGGTAATCCTACTCCAAAAGTTATGCCATAATCCTTTAACTGCTCTCCGCGCAGCTGCAGGTAGCTATTGCTGTAATAACCTCCAATACGGTAATGAACCCTTCTTAGATATCCTCTGAGAGCATCGTACTCGGGGGTAAATTCGGCCCCGAAATTAAAAGTACTGGAATTGACAAGGGAATCCTGTCTGCCAAATATCTTACTGTTGCTCCAATCCTGTTGGCTAAAATCACCCGAGAGGGTAAGCTGGTTCTTAATTCCCAAAGCCAGCCCTGCCCCATATTTTCTGGGGTAGGTAATATCACCCTCGTCTTCAGTACGGGTAATCTCTGTAAACGGGCTGATGTTTGGGTTAGTTTCCGAAATTCGCCCCGGAAAGGAATTCTGTCCGACAAAAATCCTGTCGGCATTCATGGGGGTTTCCGGATTGTAAATGGCTCCCAGGGTGAGGAAGTATCGGTTCCCGATCTCTTCGTGGTATTGAAGCCCCAGGTTCCAAACCACATCCCTGATGTTATAGCGGGTATCGATGTTGGTTATGGCAGCATTATCATCGTTGGGAAATTCAACTCTTCTTGAGTATTCCATAAAACCAAAGTAATAGGACATATCCACACCCAGGGAGATGCGGTTGAAGAATTTCACCGACGATCCCAGAAAAAAGCGGTTGAGTCCGCCATTTCCTTCAAAATAATAATCAAAAAGTCCTATATCCGGATCACTCCTTTGTTCAAGAATACTGTATCCCACCGATGAAAAAGGCACCACACCGGCCGTTGCACTCCACCATTTGGTTACCGGAAAAGAGATGGCGATGTGGTGGATATTCATGTTATTCAGCGTCGAACTGAGGGTATTTGTTTCGTAGGTAGTATTGGATGCGTTGAGTCCAAAATCAAAAAGAAAGGACATGGTATCCTGCGCGGTGGAAGCGGCCGGATTAATGCCGTTGATATATTTCGGGGATCTCAGAGCAATTCCGGAAGCTCCCATGGAGAGGTTTTGTCCGAATCCCGGTCTGGTTAATTCACCCAGTCCGAATCTCGAATAGGGTGAATAGGTATTGACCTGCCCCCGGCCAATCATGCTGATTCCACTAAAAAGGAGCAGGAATAAAAGAATGGATTTATTTTGCATTGTATTCCAGAATTCGTCTTAAACCGTGTAAACTAAGATTTTGATCCACAAAGATGGAATTTTTTAACTTTTTATCAAAGTGCATTGCATCCCCTCCGGTTAAAATTATGACGGATCCGGGATTATTTATTTTGAATCTATGAATATATCCCTCCATTTCATGAAGGATTCCTTGAATGATCCCGGAGACGAGGGCACCTTCGGTATTCTCCCCAAAATAGGGGAATTCTCCAAAGGGGTCGACCAGTGGTAGGCGGGAAGTAAAATGATTGAGACTACGGGCACGCATTACCGCCCCGGGAGAGATATTCCCACCCCTAAACTCCCCCTTTTCATTGAGAACATCATAAGTAATGGCAGTTCCTGCATCAATCACCATCACCGCTTTTCCCGGATATCGTTCCTGTGCACCTGCCAAAGCGGCAATCCGGTCGTATCCAAGGGTAGCTTTTGATTTGTATAAATTGATTATTGGAAGCGAGGTGTTTTCATCCAGAAGGATCAGCTTGTCAGTCAGAATTTTCAGCTTTTGAGTGAATTCCGGGTTGTTTTTCCTCACGGAGGAAAGGATTATCCCCCTAAGTTTTCCTTCTTTGTGCAACAGGGATTCAATCGGAGGAAATTCCAATTCCTTGATCATGGTTTTTTGGACAAGTTCATTTTTTTCAAAAAGAGCCAGCTTTACCAGGGAATTTCCAATGTCGATAATAAGATCCATATTTTTCTAAGGGATGAAAAAGGAACGGTCAAATTCATGGTCAAATGGGAAAAGCATTTGTTCAAATATCTGAATAACAAAGCATAATACGAAATTTAGAGCTGGAAATTGTGGATATCATTAAGAATATTTATAGCCTTGGAGACCGAATTAACTTTGGGTATCGTCAGGCTCAGTTTCCCGTTTTCTTCTTTCAGGTTCACTGACCGGCCTTTTTTCTGAACATAATCGAGTATCCTGGCGAATACGGGTGATTGGTAGAATGGGGATTCCTGGTCGGAAACAAAGTACAATCTCATCCTTTCGTTCTTTATGGTGATTTTTTCGACCCCGAGTTCCATAGCCACCCAACGCATCCTTACCGTATTTATTAATTCCTGTGTTTCCGGAGGAATGGGCCCAAACCGATCCAGTAACTTCTCCGAGAATTCCCTGATCTCATCTTCTTCAATGGCGAAATCGAGCTCACGGTATAAACGTATTCTTTCCGAAATATTCGAAATATAGGACTCCGGAAGAAGAATCTGAAGGTCTGTGTCAACCTGGCAATCCCGGGTAAAGTATTTGGTTTTTGGTCGGGGTTCATCCGCAAAAACTTCTTTAAACTCGTTTTCTTTCAATTCCAGCATGGCCTCGTTCAGGATCCGCTGATAGGTCTCAAATCCGATATCGGCAATAAATCCACTTTGTTCAGCCCCCAGAAGGTTTCCGGCTCCCCTTATATCCAGATCCTGCATGGCAATATTGAATCCGCTTCCCAGCTCCGAGTATTCTTCTATGGCTTTGAGCCTTCTCCTGGCTTCGGTGGTGTTCAGATGTAAGGGAGGGGCAAGGAGATAACAAAAGGCTTTTTTATTCGAGCGACCTACCCTTCCGCGAAGCTGATGCAGATCACTTAAACCGAAATGGTGGGCATTATTGATAATTATGGTATTGGCATTCGGAATATCCAGTCCGGATTCAACTATGGTAGTGGCAATCAGTACATCATAATATCCCTGAATAAAATCAAGCATTATGTTTTCCAGTTTTTTTCCTTCCATTTGTCCATGGGCAACAACCACCCTTGCATCCTTACAGAGCCTTTTAACCAGGCTTTCGACTTCATGGATATTTTGGACCCGGTTATGGATGAAAAAAACCTGCCCCCCCCTGGATAATTCATAATCTACAGCCTCTTTGATGATATCATCATTGAAGCTGTGAAGCTCGGTGATAATGGGGTGGCGGTTTGGAGGGGGAGTATTGATGATGGAAAGGTCCCTGGCTCCCATAAGGGAAAACTGAAGCGTACGGGGAATGGGGGTGGCGGTAAGCGTAAGTGTGTCCACATTAACCTTGATCTGCCTGAGTTTTTCTTTAACTGATACTCCGAATTTTTGCTCTTCATCAATGATCAACAAGCCCAGGTCCTTGAATTTTACCTCTTTCCCAATAAGTTTATGGGTGCCGATAATGATATCCGTTTTCCCTTCTGCAAGTGCCTTGAGGCTTTCTTTTTGCTGACCGGTTGAGCGAAGCCGGCTAATATAATCCACCTTGCATGGAAAATCCCTTAGCCTTTCCCGGAAGGTGTTATAATGCTGCAGGGCCAGAATGGTGGTAGGAACCAGTACGGCAACCTGCTTTGAATCGCTCACGGCTTTAAATGCAGCCCTGATGGCAACTTCGGTTTTTCCGAATCCGACATCCCCGCAAACCAGCATATCCATGGGGTAATCGGCTTCCATGGCCTGCTTTGTATTCAGGCTCGCCTTCTCCTGGTCAGGAGTATCAACGTAGATAAATGAAGCTTCCAACTCCCGCTGCAAATAGGTGTCCTGGCTATAACTAAATCCCTTTTGTTCTTTCCGGCTGGCATACAGTTTTATTAATTCAGCAGCGATGTCCTTTACCTTTTTCTTGGTTGTGTTTTTTAGTTTCTGCCAGGCTCCGGTTCCCAGCTTATAGATTTTCGGCTCCTCATGGTCTTTCCCCTTATACTTGGATATCCGGTGAAGTGCATGTATACTTACATACAACACATCCCGGTCCTTATAGATCAAACGTATGGATTCCTGCTTTTTTCCATTGATATCAATGGTTTCTAGTCCGCCGAAAATCCCGATTCCATGATCCACATGAACGACATAATCCCCGGGTTTGAGATCCGTAAGCTGCTTCAGGTTCACCGATTCTTTCCGGTTAAAACGATTATGGATCCTGTATTTATGGTATCGGTCGAAGATCTGGTGATCGGTATAAAGGCAAATTTTCAGATCATGATCGATAAAGCCTTCATGAATGGTCTTAAGGGAAGTCTCAAATTCAAGATCCGGGTCCACCTCCCTGAAAATATCTTTGAGCCTGTTTAGCTGATTTTCATTCTCCGACAGGATGAAGACCTGGTAGGAAGCTTCCTTCCTTCTTCGAATATCTTCGGCCAGGAGAGTAAAATTCTTATTGAATGAAGGTTGTGGGGCTGTATGAAAGGTTTGTCCCAGTTCCCGATCGGGTTGAATGTTGGAGAATATGGTAACATCCAGCTTGGACAGATCCTCTTTCAGGATCCCGGAATGTAGAATTACTTTTTCCTTGGATAGTTCGGGATCGGCTTCGTCATGAATGTCCGTTTTTTCATAAATGGAATCGATCCTTGAAAAAATAATCTCCGGATCTTCGCACCAGATACGGGTTTTAGCCGGAAGATAATCAAAAAAAGATACCCGTTTAACATTCCTTTCCGTCTCCCATTGTATATTGGG
>CAZNFR010000138.1:0-6589 GCA_964572225.1 uncultured Bacteroidaceae bacterium | reverse complement strand
GCAAGTTATAACTTTTTACCTTTTTGGTTCTGGCTCTGCCAGGTTAGGGGTTTAGAAGTTTAGGGGGGAGTGTTCGGGAGTGTTCAGAAAAGTGTGCATAGCCCCAGATCCCCGGATCCCCGAATCCCCAGATCCCTGGATCCCCGAATCCCCCACTATCCCCCTTCCTCCAATCACTGCCCATAATACAGTGGTCCTTCGATTCCCAGGGGTATCCCTGCCCAGATCCAGAGCAGTAGCATGGGGATTCGTATCAAGGCGAAAGCGATTGCATAGGGAAGCATCATGGATATCAGGGTTCCGATTCCCACGGATTTTTCATATTTCTGTGCAAACACGATTACGAGAGGAAAATAGGGAAGCAGCGGGGTTAATATATTGGAGTAGGAGTCTCCGATACGGTAGGCTGCCTGGGTAGTTTCCGGTGAGAAACCCATCAACATCAGCATGGGGACAAAAATGGGTGCCAGCAGTGCCCATTTGGCGGAGGCGCTGCCCATGATCAGGTTAACCAGGGAGGATACAATGATAAACGCCACCAGGAGGGGTCCACCGGTAAAGCCAATGGCTTTGAGTCCGTCCGAGCCCTTTACTGCAAGTAGACTTCCCAGATTTGACCAGTTGAAGTAAGCCACAAACTGAGCGGCAACAAAAGCAATTACGATATACATCCCCATGGTAGCCATACTTTTGGCGGTCATGGAAGCAACATCCTTATCACTTTTTATGGTACCAGCCACCCGGCCGTAAACGAGTCCGGCTACAAAAAATATAATAAACATCATGGGGACCAGTGAATCGTAAAAGGGCCTGAAGCTTCGTTTTCCGGTAAGGGGATCCATTTCACCCCTGAGCAGGCCATTTGCGGGTACTATTGTCATTATAAAGAGACCCAGTACAAAAACAGAGGCCAGAATTGCCCATAGGAGAGCCTTTTTTTCTTTGGTGGTGATGGGTTTATCTTCTTCGATCTCCACTTCCGAGGAAGGATTCCATTTGCCGAGCCGGGGTACCAGGATTTTTTCCGTAACCCATGTACCCGCGAGGCCGATCAGAGGGACTGAAGCAGCCATAAGGTAATAGTTGGAAAGCGGATTAACGGTATAATCCGGGTCGATGATTCTGGCTGCCGGTTCGGTAAAAGCAGCGATCATGGGATCCAGTCCGGTAGGAAGAAAATTAGCCCCGAATCCGCCGGAAACCCCCGCAAATGCTGCACCGATACCGGCCAGGGGGTGTCTGCCCATGCCCATGAAAATGGCCCCACCAAGAGGGATAAGAACCACATAACCTGCATCGGCCGCAACCGAGCTGATCATACCGGCAACCACGATAGAGAAAGTGATGATGGATTTGGGGACTTTTGAAACAAAGAGCCGGAGTCCGACAGAAATCATTCCGGTATATTCAGCGACACCGATGCCCAACATTACTACAAGAACCAGTCCGAGAGGAGGAAACATGGCGAAAGTGGAGACCATCTCTGTAAAGATCCTCTGGACCCCCTCACGGGAAAGCAGATTTACCACCTGAATCTGATCCACAGGCTTGCCCTGAGCGTCGAGTAAACCAGCTGCCTTTCCAGGGTGATCCACCGACACACCCCCGAAAATCCAGGAAAGGATGAGTGTAACTAACATCAGGATGGCAAACAGAGTAACCGGTTGGGGTAATTTGTTACCCACCACTTCCACCTTATCAAGGAAACGTTTTATGATCCCGTTTTTCTTTTTTTTACTTTCGGACATATCAGAAAATGTATAAATCGTTATTCTCTCTTAACTGAGTTTGACAATAGTTGTTCAAAACCTGTAAAATGGTTGGGTCAAGGAAACTGATAGTGATTTTTCTATTTTTTCCAAGGACTGGTTTGGCCGGGTGCCATTCTTACGGGCTCAGGTGAATAGAGTATTCTGTAGATAGAAATTACGATTAATTTCTTTAATATCAGTCAGATAACATCATATAAAAATTCAGGATCTTCTCCCGAGTCTAGATTTTTTTACTTGCCGGGAACGATTTTTTTCTGAAGATGGAAACCAGGACTGGATTGAAAATGGAAAGAGGCATAAAACTTTTATTTAAAACATTCATCTTGGAAATTTCGTTAACTTGCTGTTAATTATATAGATAAAGGAGAGAAAATTTAGAAGAAGATTTTCAGTATTATGAATCCTGCCATGACATTTTACGAGCATTATGGAAAGGTTTATGCAAATAAAAGAAAGATGCTCTACTTAGGATCGGACTTCAAGTGAAAACCTTGTCTAAATCTCACTGCTATTGAATCCTCTATTTATGTAACAAAATGCATTTCCTGCATCCAAAGGCTGAACCAAAAAAATAAAGAAATGAGATATTCGGTAATTTTATGGGTATTCTTTTTGGGGCAGTCTTTTGTTGCTGCTCAGGATTACCCTTTTGAAGTGAAGGTATACGGGTCAGGAGATCCGGTAATCATGATCCCCGGATTTGCCTGTCCTGGTGATGTCTGGGAGGATGCGGTTGAAGCGCTCAGGGAGGATTTCGAATTGCATGTATTTACTCTGGCCGGATTTGGCGGGGTAGAACCGGTGGAGTTTCCCTGGTTGCCCAGGATTCGTAAGGGTTTGGTGGATTATGTTCAGGATCTCAATCTGGAGGGTGCCGGCTTTGTGGGCCACAGTATGGGAGGAACCCTCGGTTTGTGGCTGGCAGCAGAAAATCCCGGGTTATTTTCAACAGTGATCAGTGTGGATGGCTTACCTGCTATGGGAGCGGTCATGTTTCCCAATTATGATCCGGAAAATTTCAGTTATGACTCTGAATACAATAAGCAGATTCTGGACATGGATGATGCGAGCTTTGCCGGAATGGCCGGTCAGATGGCCATGGGAATGACCTCTTCGGCAGAGAGAAGGACACTGGTGGCTGAATGGATAAAGGAATCGGACCGGGAAACCTATGTATATGGATACACTGATTTGTTGAAACTGGATTTGCGTGAACAATTGGAGAACATTAACCTAAACGTTGTGATGATTGCTGCCACCAGGCCTTTCGGGAAAGAGCTTGTTCGCCAAAACATTCAAAATCAGTTTGCCGGTTTGGAGGATTATACATTGATCCTGGCTGAGGATGCTTCGCATTTTATTATGTTTGATCAGCCAGAATGGTTAATTGAACGATTGAGGGAAGCTCTCGGAGAAAAATGAATAAAGAGCGAAAATTTGAACAGATATATGAACAGTACCAGGCAAAGGTTTATCGTCTGGTACTGGGCTATGTGAGAGGTGATGAAACCCGGGCCCGGGATCTGACACAGGAGGTTTTCATTAAGATCTGGGAGAATCTCGACCGGTTTCGTGGGAATTCGGACATTGGAACATGGATCTATAAAATTTCCGTGAATAGCTGTCTGATGTTCCTGCGTTCCCGTAAATCCATGGTTTTGCGGGAACATGACCCTGTTCAAACAGTTGAGGAGCCTGAATTCTCTGAACGAAAATACCAGGAAATGTACCGTTGTATCTTCAAGCTGGATGAATTGAACCGGACCATTATCTTACTGGAATTGCAGGACCTGCCTCAGGAGGAGATCGCAGAAGTGACGGGTTTATCGCATGCAGCCGTCCGTACCCGGATTCACCGTATCAAAGAAAAACTATCAAAATGTGTTAGTCATGAATAAGTACGAAGAGTTTAAATCTCAATATAAGCAGTCAGACGGAAACCCTGGGGATACCGGTTGGAAAGAAATCATCCGCAAGTCAGGACAGTTAAGAAAAAGTCTGATAGCTACCAAACTGATTCTGGGCATTACCGTAGGGGTACTGATTTTCTTTTTTATTTATATCTCGGCAGGGGAAGTAAGAGCCGTTTCCTTTGCATTGCTGACCATGATCGGGGTACTTGTTTTGCGGGTGATCCTGGAGTTTATAAGTCTGCTATGGTTAAACCGGCTTGGTTACAGCCTTGATTATACGCATTTCAGGGCAAAGGCAGACCGGTATCACCGGTTCAGGAGGTGGATACAATTTTTGATTACCCCGGTATTGTATTTTGTTTACATCGGCGGATTTATAAGTCTTTTGCCTTATTTTGAAATGGAGCTTTCAACTGGATTCTATCGATATATTATAATTTCAGGAATCCTGGTCTTTGTAGTTCTGGCTGTGATCATTGGGATTCAGATCTTTAAGGAATTAAGGTTATTAAAGTCGTGGAATGAAAATATATAAAGCAAAGGAAAGATTTTTTTAAATCACGAAGTATATATTGACTTTGTCAACGGGTTTACTCCGTGAAATATTAGGTGGGGTTTTTCATTCACGATCCTCCCGGTGTTTTGAAGTTGTAATCAATCAGACCGCTCAATATGATGAAAAGGGTCTTATTCTTGATGACCTCACAGATAATTTGTCAATGACACATTTCCTGTTCCAAGGAAAAGTATTTACCACTGCATTTCAAATGGCATAACCCCCCCGGTATTGTTAAAAATCACCCCTGAAAGTTTTATAAAATACCTATATGTTTATGGTCCAGGGAATGTCGGAAATGTACCCCACCGAATTGACGCCTGGATTGAAAAAAAAGGAGTACTGAAAATATCAATTAATACAACTTATATGATGATAGGCTCACCATTTTTTCAAAAGGCAGTGTTGTTTGCCCTCATTGTGTACACAGCCATGAAGATCGCACCGATGGAAACAGTTTCGTTAATGGATATGGAAATGAGTCAGGGCAGAATGCTGGAACCAAAGGTTGACATAGACCCTGGAAGGGTTGTTCTGCCTCAACTCACCCAGGAAGAAATAGACCAGGGATGGAAGTTGCTCTTTGATGGAAAAACCACGAATGGATGGAAACGATTCAATGGGGATCCTTTTCCGGAGATTGGTTGGAAAATAGATCAGGGGATCCTGATCATCGATCCGGTGGCAGGTGGAAAAGGACTTGATATTATAACCGATGGTGAATTCTCTGATTTTGAGTTTTCAGTTGAATTCAGGGTCGATCCCGGGGCAAATTCGGGAATTAAGTATTTTCTGTTGAAGGAAACTAATCTCGGTCTGGAATATCAGATTTTGGATGATGCCACCCATCCGGATGCAACCATGGGAAGAGACGGAAACAGGTTACAGGGAAGTCTTTACGATTTGATAGCCCCGGAGAAGGATAGACTGGATAAGCCTGCAGGGGAATGGAATGAGGCCAGGATTAAATCGAAGGGCCGGCAAGTAGAGCACTGGCTGAACGGTCAGTTGATTGTTAGTTACGAGCGGGGAAGCAAACCATTCAAGGATCTTGTATCAATAAGTAAATATAAAGAAATTGAAGGGTTTGCCACTCCTGATAAAAGTCCGATCCTTCTGCAACACCATGGTTATATAGTGGCCTTTCGTAACATCAAAATCAGAAGCTTGTAATATTCTAATACGATTCAAATGAAAAATAACAGACGAACATTCATTAAAAAACTTGCGACCGGTTCTGCGGCCATTGGCTTCGGAGGATTGGGATATGGTTTTAGTCCCAAAAGCTACTCCCGAATCATAGGCGCAAATGAGCGTGTCAATCTGGGGGTGATGGGAGTAAATGGCAGGGGAAGTGGTCTTTCCAGAGTTTTTGAGGGTTTGGAAAATGCAGAGATGGCATGTATATGTGATGTAGATGATAAGGCCATTCAAAAAGGGTTGAATGCAGTGAAGGGTATATCGGGAAGAATACCCGCATTTGAAAAGAATATTTTCCGCGTTCTGGAAAACAAGGATATTGATGCCATGATCATCAGTACCCCCGATCACTGGCATGCTCCGGCTACAATATTGTCATGCAATGCCGGGAAACATGTATATGTCGAAAAGCCCATTAGTCATAACCCTGCCGAGGGTGAAATGGTTATAGCAGCAACTCATAAACATAACAGACTGGTTCAGATGGGAAGTCAGAGGAGGTCTGCTCCCGTATTAAAGGAAGGTCTTGAAGAATTAAAAAACGGAATCATTGGAAAGGTTTACATGGCAAAGACCTGGTATACCAATAACCGTGGACCCATAGGGATCGGAAAGGTATCCGAAGTTCCTTCGGGACTGGATTATGAACTATGGCAGGGTCCTGCTCCCCGACGGCCCTATAAGGATAATTTAATTCATTATAAATGGCACTGGTTCTGGCATTGGGGAACCGGTGAAGCCCTGAATAATGGCACACACGAAATTGACGTGGCCCGCTGGGGACTGGGGATCGATTATCCGACACGAGTTAATTCCGTTGGGGGAAGGTATCATTTTGATGACGATTGGGAGACCCCGGATACCCAGATAATTACTTTTGAATGTACCGATAAATCCTGCATTGTTTGGGAAGGAAGAAGCTGTAATGGCAGCCTTGTTGAAGGGGAGGACCGGGGTGTAATTTTTTATGGGGAAAACGGAACAATGCGTACCGGCGGGAATGCTTATGCTGTTTACGATTTGAAGGATACGCTGATTAAAGAAGTTACTTCGGGTATGAAGGTTGACGGAAGGGATATTACCAGTCCTAATGCCTCACTTGATGCCTTACATGCCACGAATTTCGTTGATGCTATTCGCACAGGCAT
>CAZNFR010000137.1:0-6591 GCA_964572225.1 uncultured Bacteroidaceae bacterium | reverse complement strand
TGAGTGCGGTAATTACTCAGTTGTATTTTAAGCTCAGGGATTTCAATATTGAGGTATTCGGGATGGCCCATTGGGCAGAACTTGATAACCTAGTCACCTATCTTCATGAATTAAATGCCAGATTCCTGAGCCCTTACTATTATAGTTATGAAGATGCGGAAGTGGAGCATTTTCTGCAGAATTTCAGGGAAAATTTTAAAGCAGAACCTCTTTTGAAAACGAAGAAGGGATGCAGCTATGCTTTTGCCGGTTTTGACATTAGCTATTACTTTCTCTACCTTTTGAGCCGGTATGAGCGAAGATTCCTGCTCAGGTTAAACGAGGTAAATTATGCATCCCTGCTTCCGGAATATGAGTTTCACCGATTTTCTGAATATGGCGGATTTGAAAACCGGGGTATGTACCTCGTTAAATACCTGCCCGGGTATGAATTTGAAGTCCGAAAAGTTATAGAACAGCCGGATTTTGACGAATTCCGTATGAGGACTCCCTTCACGGATTAGCTCAGGCTCTGATAAACTTTGATAGTTTCTCCAGCAGATAATTGGGTTTGATGGGTTTGGCTATATAATCGTGAAAACCCAGTGCAAGCAGTTCTTTTTCATCATGTTGAAGTGCAAAAGCCGTTTGTGCAATTACCGGTACATCCGGATCCAGGGAATTGATTTCCCGGAAAGCCTCCTTACCATCCTTGACCGGAAGTTTTATATCCATCAGAACGGCACTGAAGTCACGGTACTTCCTGAAAAGTTCCACAGCCTGGTGTCCGTCTACCGCACGGATTATTACTGCTCCCATAGGCTCCAGAGTTTCCTGGAGGAGGAAAAAGTTGGTATCATCATCTTCTGCGACCAGGATCTTCACATCGTTCAGATTTCCCAAGACATGATTATTTTCATCGGGAAAGGAGTTGCCGCAGTTTACAGGAGTAATTTCCTTTAAGGGATGAGTAAAATAAAAAGCCGAACCCTTACCTTCATCCGATTCCACCCAAATTTCACCATCCATCAGCTGAATCAGGTTTTTACAAATGGTAAGTCCCAGACCGGTTCCACCTTTGGAACGGGTATCGCTCTCATCTACCTGCCTGAATCTTTCAAAAATCTGATTTCGGAATTTATCGGGAATGCCAATTCCTGTATCAGAAACGAAATACTTAACCGTTTGCGCTTCTAAGCTGTAACCAAAACGGATGCTTCCTTCATTGGTGAATTTATAGGCATTGTTTAACAAATTTGTTATAATTTGTCTTATCCGGATTTCATCTGTGCAGATTTTTGAATTATCATCATTTTCGGGGATATCGAGAATAAGTTGAAGTTCCGGATTTACTACCGGTGGACTCATCTGGTACATCTCAAATATTTCAAGAAAAACTTCATACAGATTGCAGGGTTCGGCTTTGATCTCAATCTTATTAGCTTCGATTCTGGCAAACTCAATGATATCATTGATCACATTCAGGAGATGATTGCCGGAGTTTTGGATAATGTCCAGATAATGGTTGCGTGAGCGCTCCTCAATTTCCTTGTTTCTGAGAAAATCCACAAATCCAAGGATGCCATTGAGGGGAGTGCGAATTTCGTGGGACATATTGGAGAGAAAAACTGATTTTAGACGGTCGTTTTCTTCTGCTTTCTTCCGGGCCTCTATGATTTCCTCCTCCCAGATCTTTCTTTGGGTTATATCCTGCGCAACTTCTACTACGCCAATCAGTTCGCCCGACTGTATGACAGGATAAGTTTTCAACTGCCAGGTTTTGTTATTACTTCCCCGGATCTCGGTTATGGCATTCACTTTTTCTGCTATACTGGTAACCACCGGACAGTTTTCACAAGGTTTATTTAGCTTATGCCAAATATGAAAACAGGGCGTGTTTTCCTGTTTATCCGGATCCAGTTTAAACTCCTGAGCAAATGCCTGGTTAACCCATTTAATTTTCAAATCGGGTCCAATAAATGCAAAAAGTTCATCTGTGGAATTAAGGATGAGACTTTTTTCCAGTTCTGATTTTTTGAGAGATTTTTCCGCTTGCTTTAGTTCGGTTATATCGCGACAAATAAAAACATCTTTATCTTCTTGATCAAAATCAGATCCTTCAAGTCGGAATCCACTACAATCAAGATCTCTGGAGAGCTCAGAAACATTGAATGAAATAACGGAACGGAATTGGCCTTTGGTTTCCAGGTCATTTCGGATTCTGCTTACTTCCCCTGAAGGGAAAATGTCTGAAATATTTATTCTGTCTGATTTTTCTGTGGGAATGTTGAAAATTTTCAGAAAAGAATCATTTATATCGATAAAGTCGCCTTTTTCTGTGGTTATAAAAATTGCGTCGTTCGAGTTTTTAAGGATCAGGTTCGAAAGGAGTAGTTTTTCCTGTTGTTCCTTTCGCTGGGCCCGAATCTTAGCCTCCCTCAGTTCTCTTTCTATGGCAACACCCAGGCGGGTGAGCTTTCCCTTCATAATATAATCATGCACTCCCTCTTTCATTGCCTGTACAGCGGTTTCTTCACCTATCTGTCCTGAAACAATGATGAAAGGAATGTCCAGATTATACTTTTTAACGATGGAAAGTGCATCCAGTCCGGTAAAACCATTGAGATTATAATCGGCAAGAATCACTTCCGGATTAAACTCGATAAGGAGTTTTTCCATATTTTCGAGATTATCTGAAATTTTTAACTCAAATTCCAGATTTTGCTTCCGGAGTTCCCTTTTCAACAAACCCGCATCCTCCGGATAATCTTCAATCAGGAGTATTCGAATCATAGGACATTAATTCGTTAGAGGTTGATTAAGAACCAGCCAGTAAAATCCTACTTCAGTAACTGCTTCCGCAAATTTTGGAAAATCCACAGGTTTTACGATATAACTGTTCACCCCGTAATTATAACTTTCAGTTATATCTCGTTCCTCATTGGAGGAAGTCATCACAACCACCGGTATATTGGTTGTGCGCTCATCGCTACGAATGGCTTTGAGGACTTCGATTCCGTTTAGCTTGGGCATTTTCAGGTCGAGCAGGACCAACCTGGGTTTCACCTTGATGTTCCGGGATGAATATTCACCTCTTCCGAAGAGAAAATCAAGGGCCTCTGCACCATCATAAACGCGCTTTACCTTGTTGGCAAGATTTTGTTTTTTCAACGAACGCATTGTTAAATCTGCATCCTCGTCGTTATCTTCCACCAGGAGAATTTCGACAATTTCGTTTTCAGACATGCAACTACTTGTTAGGGATTAATGCAAGATATAAAAAAAGTCATTACAAATCCCTTTAAAATAAACAAGTTAATAACTATTCATACCGAAGGGCATTCACCGGATTGGTGTTCGCCGTTTTCAGGGTTTGATAGTTTAGGATTAAAAGCGCGGGGATGAGGGTAATCAAAAGGGTTAGCGGATACAGCCAGGCCGGAATGGAAGAGTGATAGGAAAAGGACTGCAGCCAGGTTCTCATAAAAAGGGTACCTACGGGAAAAGAAAGGATATTTGCCAGCAGGATCAGCCTGAGGTAATCAAGCGATAACATTTTTGAAATCGAAAGAAGGCTGGCTCCCATAACTTTTCGGATCCCGATCTCCTTCGTTCTTTGTTCGGCCGTAAAGGAAACCAGTCCCAGCAATCCCAGAGTGGCAATAAATATGGCGAAAAGCGAGAGGTATGTTAGCAGGCTGCTTAACTTTTTTTCGGAGGAATAAAGGTTTTCAAAGTTCTCATTCACAAATTCGAAGTCGAAGGGAAGCTCAGGATTGAGTTCATTCCACAGTGCCGAAATATCTCTGATGGAAGCCTGAATATTTCCACTTTTTAAACGAATAATCAGAAAACCCGGATCCTCCATCCGGAAATGCAGCATGGTGGGTTCAATTTCTTCGTGTAAGGATCTGAAATGAAAATCACTCACCACGCCGATTACCTTAAACTTTTTGCTTTCCTCAGGTACATCACTATCGGTGAAAGTTTTGTCCAGTGGATCCTCCCAATTAAGCATTCGCCTAAGGGTTTCGTTAATAATCACTGCGTTAGAGTCAGTGGGAACAGAAGGATCAAAATTGCGTCCCTGTATGAGTCCCATCCGAAAGGTATGGGGGATAAAATCCTGATCAACCATAAAATTGTAAACGAGCCAGGGATTGTTCTCATACCCTTCAGGAAAAAATGAACTTCCGTTAAGGGTGGTTCCGGGGATGGAGGAAGCAAGACTGGCAGATTCCACCCCGGAAAGTCCTTTTACCCTTTCCTTCAGGTAGGTTGCTCCATCCTGTATTTCGTCGTTTCGCAGATATACCGCAATCAGATTATCCGAATCAAAACCAAGCCTTTTTTTTCGAATGAAATCCAATTGAATGAAAATCATAAGGGTTGAGAAAATTAAACCGGCTGAAATGAAAAATTGAAAAAAAACCAGGATGTTCCTTAGGGTTGTGTTGGAACTGCCCGATCGCAGTTTGGTCTGAAGAATGGTTAGGGGATTAAATGCAGAAAGGTAAAATGCAGGATAACTTCCTGAGAATATTCCCATTAACAAGGAGATAAACATAAAAAGAAGGAGCAATTCAAAACTGGAAAGGTAATCTACCCTTAATTCTTTCAGAGTGATACGGTTAAATACAGGCAAAAGAAGTTCTATCATGGCAAGTGAGAGTACAAATGCAATGAGGCTGTAAATCACCGATTCTCCGATAAACTGTCTGATAAGAAGATGTTTACCCGAGCCGTTTATTTTACGGATACTCACTTCCCTGGCCCTGTGAGAACTTCTTGCAGTGGAAAGATTCATGAAATTAATCCCGGCTATGAATAAAATCCCGGCAGCAATCAGAATCAGTATATAAATATAACTCTTGTCGCTGTTTGGTTTCAGTTCCCCAAGCAGATTTGAATTCAGATGAATGTCACTGATCCTCTGCAGATAAGGGATAATGTTAATATTTATATTTTTAAACTCATCCTGCATTTTGGTGTTCAGGTAAGATCTTAGTTTATCTTCAAATATTTCCGGCCTTGTGTTTTCAGAGAGTCTCACGTAAGTATAGTACATCAGGCTACCCCAGTCTTCCAACATTCGGCCCTCCTGTTCTTTAATCCGGGATTCAAAGGATACAAGGGTCTTAACCGGCAGATGTGTTTCTTCGGGTATATCCCCTAAAACACCTGTAATGGTAAGGTTTTTAGAATTGTTAAGCTTTAATTGTTTACCCACCGGATTCACATTTCCAAAATATTTGAGGGCGAGGTCGCGAGTAAGGACAATGGAATTGGGCCCTTTCAGTGCATGGTTTATGTCTCCATAGACCAAATCGAAATTGAAGATATCAAAGAAGTTGGTATCGGCAAAAATAAGATGGTTTTCATAAAACTTATCGTCCCCGGTGCTGAAAAGCTGATCACCCGTAATGTGCTCAAACATGGTATAATTTTCGACCTCGGGCATCTCTCTCTTTATGTTGAGGCCCAGTGCGCCCGGGGTAACGGCAACATTGATGGGCATATCACCCAGGTTTCCCTTTACAGCAACCCGGTATATCCGCTCATATTCCCTGTGAAATTTGTCGTAGCTTAATTCACTGAGTACATACAAAAGAATAAGAAAACTGACAGTCAGAGCTATGGTGAGTCCGAGTAGGTTAATGAGGCTGAATCCTTTTTGTCGGATCAGGTTACGAAGGGATACTATGAGAAAACTTCTAAACATTCAGGAAAATATGAATTGCCAATTAAGGATGCAAAGTACCAATTAAATCGGATTCCTTTCAACAAAAGAAAAGAAGGTTTTATACTCCAACTCACAAATCAGACCCTATTTTTTAAGAGTCAGATTATCAGTGATTTAAACATCATATTAAGAAATAGAACGTTTCGGGATTTCGTTCGAATCCGTACTTCTCTGTCCGTATTCGGCCGATGGTGTAGGGTTAAACCCACACTCTGGGGATATCTTAGCCTTTCCAGGTGTTAACATAGTTTTCCACGTCGAATTTTCGCCTGGCCCCGTTATAATTCATGTACCTTATTTTTCCGAATACAGGCCGTTCTGTCCATGCCCGGTCATGTACCCCTGCTATGGCCCAGGCGCAACCGGTGTACCCATTCGGGTCCCTTCCGTCGAGCTCATATTTATCATTCAGATAAATGGCGATTTGCAGGGCGGTATCGGGATCCGGGGTCCATTCCAGAATTTTTTTCGCCCAGTACATTCTCATATACCCGTGCATTTTTCCTTTTTCCCTCATCTCATTTTGAGCTGCATTCCATAAGGGGTCATGAGTTCGGGCTTCTTCAAATGCTGATTCAGGGTAGATGAATTCTCTCTCATCCTTCCTGTGCTCATCCAGGGTTTTCCGGGCCCAGTCGGGAATACTCCGGAGGGTATCGTATTCGGAATTGTAGTGGCAGTAGTTGTCTGAGAGCTCTTTTCTGACGATCAGTTCTTCCAGAAAGCTCTCGGTATTCTCACTTCTTTCCAGATTTCGGATGAGTTGCATGGCCACGGCCTGTGCGCCAAGCTGACCGAAATGAAGGTAAGGGGATAGGTCGGACACTACATCTTCATTGGGATCGTTCCTTTTTTCCTGATAATTTACC
>CAZNFR010000136.1:0-6779 GCA_964572225.1 uncultured Bacteroidaceae bacterium | reverse complement strand
CAGGAAAACCGGTTGGAACCCGATTTCATTGCTTCGCATGGACATACGATTTTTCACAGGCCAGAGGAGGCATATACTTTGCAGATCGGGAGCGGATTTGAGATCAGTGCAGCTACGGGGCTCCCCGTGGTGTATGATTTCCGGAGTTCGGATGTGGCTCTCGGCGGACAGGGAGCACCGCTGGTTCCGGCCGGGGATAAATATCTGTTTGGGGAATACGACGCCTGTCTGAATCTTGGAGGGTTTTCCAATATTACCCTTACCGGGTCGGGAGTTCTTCGGGCCTGGGATATTTGTCCGGTAAACACCGTTTTGAATGATCTGGCCGGGCGTTTGGAGCGTGATTTCGATTTGGGCGGTGAGCTTGGCAGGTCAGGAAAGGCCGTTGGGGAACTGGTCAACAGTCTTAATAATCTCGGGTATTACAAACAGGCTCCACCCAAGAGTCTTGGACGGGAGTTTCTGGATGGGGATTTTTACCCGACGATGAAGAAATTTTCAACAGAGGTCAGGGATTTAATGGCCTCCTGTTACGAACACATCGGGTATCAGATAGGGAAAACACTGGATGATAACCGGGTTGGAAAGGTTTTGATCACAGGAGGAGGGGCAAAAAACAGTTTTTTGGTTGAAAGGATATCCGGATATACCCGTGCGGAGTTGGTACCCGGCGATCCGGTTCTGATCGATTTCAAGGAGGCTATGGTATTCGGATTTCTCGGACTGCTAAGGCTTTTGGGGGAGATTAACTGCTTTTCTTCGGTTACGGGCGCTTCATCGGACAGTTGCGGGGGTGTAGTGGTTGATGTAAAAGGATTTGGGAATTAAAATAGTAAACAAATAAAAATTACATTATGGAAAATTTCATTGCTTACAATCCGGTCAAGCTGCATTTCGGTAAAGGAATTGTGGGCGACCTGGGAGAAGCGGCCGCAGAGATTGGCAAACATGCCCTGTTGGTTTACGGAAAAGGATCTGTATTAAGGAACGGGAGTTACTACGAGACCCTTCAGCAGTTAAAATCGCAAAACATAAGGTTTACTGAATTTTCGGGGATCAAGCCCAATCCCCTGGCTGCCGATGTGGATGAAGCGGCGAGCCTGGGTAGGCAGGAAAAAGTGGATATGGTAGTGGCTGTGGGTGGAGGAAGTGTTATCGATTCTGCAAAGATCATTGCCGTTTCCATTGCCACCGGAAAAAGCGCCTGGGAAGTTATGACCGGGAAGGCTGAACCGGTAACGGCCCTGCCTGTGCTGGCTGTGCTGACCCTTGCCGCCACGGGCACCGAGATGAATCCGGTGGCTGTACTGCAAAATCCTGAAACCCGGCAAAAAAAAGGATACAGGCATCCCGGCATGTACCCTGCACATTCATTTCTGGATCCGGCCTACACGCAGAGTGTGCCGGCAAATTATACGGCGTATGGGATCGTAGATCTTACTGCACATTCCCTGGAGGCCTTTTTTGGGGAGGGAGATGCCAGTTTGTCTGATCGCTTTGTCGAAGTAATCATAAAAGAAGCCATGGAATATGGTCCGGCACTCATGGAGGACCTTGAGAATTACGATTTACGGGCCGATATAATGTGGGCGGCCACCAATGCGCTTAACGGGTTGACCTCCTACGGAAGGATGATCGGAGGCGACTGGGGTGTTCATGCTTTGGGTCATGTTCTTTCTTTCCTTTACGATACAGCCCACGGGGCAACGCTTTCCATCGTGTACCCTGCCTGGTTGAAAAAAATGAAGGAGAGGATCCCCGAACGAATTGCCGACCTGGGTTCCCATTTGTTCGATGAACGGGATCCCGATATGGCCATACTCGGACTGGAAAAATTCTTCTCCAGCCTTGGAAGTCCGGTAAGATGCCAGGAAGCAGGGATCGCAGAGGACGAATTTCAAACTATTCTTGATCTTATGAATGAGAACCGATCGGAAGGGCTGGTTCAAAAACTGGATAACCAGGACAGGGAAGATATTCTAAGGCGGATGTACGGATTGTAATTCACTGAATTACGACACATTAATTATGAGTTTGTGCCAAATAAAAAGGACTCGCTTCCCAGCGAATCCTTTTTTCTCAAATTACTAACTAAAACTACCAACTAAACTACTAACTAAAACTACTTATCTTAATGTTCTTTATAAGCTAACACTAAAGGATCATAAACAACTTTTATGCCAATTTGTTTCGTTTGATGATCAACTTACGCTACAAATGTAATTTTTTCCTTTCAATCGTAAATAAAGTAAGAATTAAAAAATTGTTACTTTATCGTTAATAATATCCTTTTCTCAAATAACTGTTACAAATATAGGGGGTATTTCTGAAAAATCAATATGTTTTAAGAGTTTTTAACAAATTTTTTGGGGGTGCTCTCAAAAAAAAGTGGGAATTCATGATTTTTATCAGGGATAACCCTTTTCCCATGTTATAAAAACTAATAAATCTCTATCTTATTGTCAGGATTATACTATTTTTGGGGGGTTATATTCAAAAAAAGGTAAAAATGGAAAGATTCAATAGGATTTTCGCAGGGATTTTCCTGTTAACGTTTTTGTTTGTCATTGAGGGTACTTCCTGTACCAATTATCTGGTTACGCGGGGGGCATCGCTAACGGGTTCAACCATGATAACCTATGCAGCCGACTCTCATGTATTATATGGTGAGTTGTATTACTGGCCTGCTGCCAGGCATGAGCCGGGCACCATGCTTAGTGTATATGAATGGGATACAGGCAAATACCTTGGAGAGATCCCTCAGGCAGAGGAGACTTTTAATGTAGTGGGCAATATGAACGAGCATCAGTTGGCGATTGCGGAGACCACATTTGGCGGGAGGGATACCCTGGTTGATCCTACGGGAATTGTCGATTATGGATCTTTGATTTACATTACCCTTCAGCGTGCAAGGAATGCGAGGGAAGCCATAAAGATCATGGCAGAACTGGTGGCGGAACACGGGTATTACAGTTCCGGGGAGTCTTTTTCCATTTCGGATCCTGAGGAGGTCTGGATTATGGAACTGATAGGAAAGGGAGCTGGTAACCCCGGAGCGGTATGGGTTGCCAGAATGATCCCCGACGGATATGTATCGGGTCATGCCAATCAGGCAAGGATCAGGACCTTTCCTCTGGAAAAGGATAAAACTTCGATCAGTTCCAGGGATCTGGACAGGATATTTGAAAAGGAGATTACCACGGTTTATGCAGAGGATGTAATAGAACTGGCCCGGGAATACGGATGGTTTGATGGGAAAGACAGTGAATTCAGTTTCTCTGACACCTATGCCCCGGTAGATTTTGGGGGTGCACGATATTGCGAGATTCGGGTCTGGACCTTTTTTAAGGATGTTCATGAGGGCATGGACCAGTATTTCGGGTATGTTTCGGGTCATGAACTGGACAATCGTATGCCCTTATGGATCAAGCCCAACCGGAAAATATCCAACCGGGATCTTATGGAATTTATGCGCGATCACCTGGAGGGAACCGAGCTTGACATGAGTCTGGATGCAGGCGCAGGGCCTTTCGGACTTCCTTATCGCTGGCGGCCCCTTACCTGGTCGGTGGAAGGGGAAGAAGGGACCTGGTGCAATGAAAGAGCCACGGCTACCCAGCAAACCGGTTTTTCCTTTGTTGCGGAATCCAGGGCCTGGTTGCCGGATGAAATTGGCGGCATTCTGTGGTTTGGGGTTGACGATGCCGCCAGTACGGTATATGCTCCCATGTATTCCAGCATTACCGATATTCCCCATTGCTTTGAAACCGGAAACGGGGATCTTCTAACCTACTCCCCCACTTCTGCCTTCTGGCTTTTCAGTCTGGTGTCGAATTTCAGTTACCTTCGTTATGACCTGATGTCGGAAGATGTTAGGAAGGTGCAGGATAAGCTTGAAAGCAGATTCACTGCTGAGGTTGCCGGAATAGACCAGGCTGCAGCGAGTATTTTGGAAAATGACCGTGAAGCTGCGATCGATTTTCTAACCGCCTACTCCAATCAGGCAGCAGGTATCATGTTCGATAACTGGAAAGATCTTAGTCAGTTCCTCCTGGTGAAATACATGGACGGGAACGTGAAAAAGGAAAAAGACGGGGTATTTGAAAGAAATCCTTACGGAGACCCGGCTTTCCCCGATCAACCGGGATATCCCGATTCATGGAAAAGAGATGTGATCAGGGATACAGGAGATAAGCTAAGAGTTCCGGAAGACTAATCCGGGATTGTTGAAAAACTAGTGGGGAAACACGAAAATAAGCAGAAATACCCCCGATATTTTTTGGCTCAACCAAAAAATTATTCTACATTTGCAGCCTGTTAAAAACAGGTAGACACACAATTAAATACTTCCGGCAATGGACTTAATGAAAGTTGTAGAAAAAGAATTTGCGAAAGAAACCGATTTCCCGGCTTTCAGCAGCGGGGACACCATAACGGTTCACTATAAAATTATCGAAGGAAACAAGGAGAGGGTGCAGATGTTCAGAGGCACCGTGATTCAAATCAAAGGCAGTGGAAACACGGAGACCTTCACAGTGAGAAAGATGTCAGGTAACGTGGGTGTTGAAAGAATTTTCCCGACTTCCTCCCCCTTTATTGAGAAGATTGAAGTAAACAAAAAGGGTCGCGTAAGAAGATCGAGAATCTATT
The DNA here is from genome assembly GCA_964572225.1 of uncultured Bacteroidaceae bacterium. Classification (GTDB taxonomy): domain Bacteria; phylum Bacteroidota; class Bacteroidia; order Bacteroidales; genus CAZNFR01. Next base: position 2,129 of record CAZNFR010000136.1, on the reverse strand, counting down.
ATTTCCGCGCTCTGACCGGTAAACGCGCAAGAATTCAGGAGAAAAGGTTTTAAGTTATACGATTATATTCAAAAAAGGCTGTCCGGTTGGACAGCCTTTTTTTTTGAGAAGGATTGAATCCTTTATTTGTTTTTTATTTCCTCAGCTCTTTTTTCTGCCTCCTTCATAATTTTACCGGCCTGTGTTTCTGCTTCCTCTTCGAGTTGTTTTGCTTTGTTCCCGGCAGTCTTCACCAGGGCATCCCCGGTTTTCTCGGCTGCTACCTTTTTGATAGGATTGCTTCCGGCTTCTTTAATCAGTTGGGCTTTCCGCAGTTTGGCCTCCCCGATCAGGTCCTCTCCCGCTTTTTTGGCCTCATCCCTGATCCGGTCGGCTTGTTTCCGGGCCTCATCCATAATTTCATCCACTTTTTCGTCCACATTTTCGCGGACTTCCTCTTTTACGGCTTCTATTTCTTCTTCAACTTTCTCTTTCACGGCCTCCTTGACCTGCTGTTTGGTATTAGCCAGATTTTGTCGAACATCCAGACTTATATCCGGATCATCGAAATTCCCCTGTACCTTAACTGCCACGTTGATATCCTCACCCGGATCAATATTGAATCCTTTTGCAGCGGCCTGTGAAGCCACGTCCTCGATAAGATCATTGGCTGCATTGCCCATATACTCACGGGGAATCTCGAAATCGAGGTTATAATCCATGGTCTGATCCAAATTTTGGTTCCCTCCAATGGTAATTTTGGTAGCTCCCAATCGGGTATCGAAGGGTTTCACCATGATTTTCCCTTCCCTGATCTCGAAGTAGGCATTGATGTCTTCCATGGGCTCTTTTGCCAGATCCGGCTTATTTAAAAGACCGGCGATTTTTGTGAAAGTTTCGGACCGTTCGAGCCGTACCGATTCTGTCTGCAATGCGCCGCTGCCCACAATGCTTTCAAGAACCGGCATCATGGTTGAATCCAGGAAGCTGGTATACTCCATTTGCACGCTTACCCTTCCATCGGCCATTTCTGCCAGAGGAACCAGTTTTTCAACCGTATTAAACCCGTAAAATGCCGATTGAATATCGATGTTGTTGATGCCCAGATCGAGGTCTACCAGAGGAGAGGTAATATCGCGGGAATCGTATTCTCCGTTAACCGTCATGGAACCGCTGAGAAGCTCCATACTTAGCATATCCATTCTGAGAATCCCATCTCTCGCCCAAATCAGTCCTTTCAGGTTATCCAGCTCCAGCTTATCATACAGCACCTTGTCCAGGGAGGCCTGAAACTTGAAGTCGATATTTTCCGGGATACTGACCACCTCGAGGGTTGAGGTATCGGCGGGTACCTCCTCTTTAACTTCCTCTGATTCTCCGCTGAGAAATTCATTTAGATCAAGATGACCTGAAGTGAGGGTAAGTTCCCCTTTCAGGGTCTCATTCGTAAAAACATAAGGGATAAAATTTTCCAATCTGCCCTGCATCTGGACGTCACTTTTCCCGAAACGAGCCTTGAATGTCTCGAGATTTACATACTGAGGAGAGAAAAACAGGGTGGTTTGATCCAGCATAACCGGAACGGGAAGATTTTCCCCCTTCAGGTTAACCTCCCGGATCTCCAGCATACCCTCGGCTTTAAATGCTTCGTAATTCTCATTTTCAATATCCGACATTTTGCCCATCATTTCCAGGTTTGTCCTCACCTGTCCTGTAAGTTCCATATCTTCGACCGGAATCGCATTTTTGAGTGTACTCAGGTCTACATTGGCATTTACAGCTCCGTTCAACTGCATATCTGTAATGGGAGTTCTTACAAAAAACCGGGCTTCCACAGGGTTTCCGGCAATTTTCAGCGAGAAATTCTCAAGATTCACGGTCGAATTATCTTCAATCTCGCCATCGTAATAGACCTTCAGGTCGATATTGATATCCTCGACGGATTCAGGAAGATCGGGATAGGATAAGAAGCCGTCCTTTACGATCAGGTTTAGGTTTACATCCGGATTTACCACCTCGGTAATCCTACCTTTTGCGGTACCGTTAATTTCAATGCTCCCGGAGGTTTCGAGTCCGGCAAAATCAGAGCGGTACACGGTCGGGACCATACTGAGCAGGGTTTTAAAAGCGGTTTCGCGGGTAAAAAACCG
>CAZNFR010000135.1:0-6839 GCA_964572225.1 uncultured Bacteroidaceae bacterium | reverse complement strand
GCATTATGTTTTAGTGCATTTTCGACCAGCCCCTGTAGAGAAGTGGGAATCACTCTGTATACTTGCGGATTCGGCACATTGATGTCCAGTATAATTTTACCCCTGTCTCTTTCTTCCTGAAGGGAAAAAAAATCCCGGGTAAAAGTAAGCTCCTCTTCAAGTCCCACCAGATCTTTTTCTTCATTCTCAAGCACATACCGGTAGATAGACGAAAGTTTTTCTATATAGCTTTCGGCCTGGGCGGAGTGTTCATGAACAAGCTCGGACAAGGTGTTCAGGCTGTTGAACAGGAAATGGGGATTAACCCTGGATTTCAGATTGCGGTATTTATACCTGAGATTCTCGGCCAGCAGTTTTTGTTCCCGATCCAGAGATTTCCTCCAGATCAGATAAAAGAAAAAGGCTGAACCCATCAGGATCCATACCCCAAATTGCTTTAGGGCAGATGGCAGTTCAATACGAAAGAGATTTTCAACAAAGTGATCCAGCTCAATTCCCATAGCTAGGTATCCGGCAAAAACCCCAAGAGTTACCACCATCAGGGATACTACCAGGGCAATGAGCACAAAAAGCAGATAGGCCGGAAGCAGTTTTTTACCCAGCTCCGTGGGCACAATTCGGGTAAGCCTGCCAAAAAACCGGCTGGCGATACCCAGCAGGACTATGGCGTTAACAAATACCACGCTTCCATAGATCACCGTTTCGAACCGTATAGGATTACCGGTACGTATCCATTTAAAGAGAATGGAAAATACAAGGCTGAAAACGAAAGCCGTTACAAATGCAAGAAGTTTTTTGTTCTTTTTCATGACAAGTTCATTTACGAAGTTACTATTCCTAAAGTCCCTTAACCCGAAAATCCACACTTTTTTTTAGTGCGCACGGGTGAATTTCTGATCAAAGAAAAGGAGTGTATGATTGAACTGAAATAAAAACCTGCCCAATGGGATATACTCGTTTGCGAATCGTAACTTGCAGTCAGGAATCGTAAAAACTTGATTATGGATACAAATGAAAAAGGAAAGACCGCTGTGCTTATAGGCTCCAGCGGACTGATAGGAAGCTATCTGCTTAATTACCTTCTGGAGGACCCCTGCTACGCAAAGGTCAGGATCCTGGTAAGACGAGAATTGGAGATGGATCATCCCCGGCTTGAGGTAATTAAACTGGATTTTAACGATCATGAGTCATTTCGAAAAGCCATGGAAAAAGGGGAGGTTGTTTTTTGTTCCGTGGGTACAACAACAAAAAATGTGAAGGGAGACAAGGAACTGTATCGTAGAGTGGATGTGGATATTCCCGTGAATGCCGCAAAATTTGCCGAAATATCCGGGTGCAGGCATTTTTTGCTTGTATCGGCTATTGGAGCCAATTCAAAGAGCAGGGTTTTTTACAGCCGCCTGAAAGGGGAAGTGGAGGACAGGATGAAGGAGATTCAGATTCCCGCCATTTCCATTTTCCGTCCTTCATTACTCTTAGGTAAACGGAAGGAATTCCGGTTTGGAGAATTGCTGGGTCAGTATATTTTTCCGGCAATCGATTCTGTTTTTCCTTCAAAAATCCGATCCATCAAAGCTTCCGATGTGGCCCGGGCAATGGTGAATGCAAGCCATCGCTCTGTTGATGGGATAAAAATTTACCATTACCGCGATATGAAGAGCCTGGCCTGATACCTTGGTATTCACCAAAAGATCATTAAATTGCCGTTTTTAGCAACCAAAAGAAAACCACTATGATCTCTACATCAAAATTTACCACCCTTGGATTAACCCTTCCGGCCCTTTTGTTCAGCGGATGTAATCAGTCAGAATCCGGGAATTCCGATTCCGCCTCGGGTAAGGACAAACCCAATGTCGTCATTGTTTATTGCGACGATCTCGGATATGGTGACCTCGGGTACTTTGGTGCCACCGATATTTCTACTCCGAATATTGATGCCATCGCCTCACAGGGGATTCAATTCACTGAGTTTTACAGTGCCTCCCCCGTTTGTTCGCCTTCAAGGGCTGCTTTAATGACAGGGAGAATGCCCCAGCGAATGGGGGTACACGGAGTCTATTTCCCGGAAAGTTATACGGGTATGCCCGTTGAAGAAACCACCATCGCAGAGGTCCTCAAAGAAGAAGGCTATGCCACCGGAATCGTCGGAAAATGGCACCTCGGTCACCGGGAGAAATATCTCCCCCTCCAACGCGGATTTGATGAATATTTCGGGATACCCTACAGCAATGATATGGAAAGCGTGGTCTATATGGAGGGTAACGATGTTGTTGATTTCGATGTAGATCAAACGTATACTACCAAAACCTATACCGAGAAATCGGTTGATTTTATTAACCGCCACAAAGACGAACCTTTCTTCCTTTATCTTGCGCATTCCATGCCCCATGTACCGATATATGCATCGGAAGATTTCCTTGGTACTTCCGAAAGGGGGCTTTACGGGGATGTAATACAGGAGCTGGACTGGAGTGTGGGTGAAATTATGAGAACACTGGAAGATCATGGAATAAAGGAAAATACATTGCTCATCTTCTCCAGTGATAATGGTCCCTGGCTGGTAATGAGGGATCATGGAGGTTCAGCAGGTCCTCTTAGGGAAGGAAAAATGTATACTTTCGAAGGAGGAGTCAGGGTCCCCACTCTCGCCATGTGGCCCAAAGTGATTCCGGAAGGAACTGTTTACAACGATCTGGCAGTGATGTGCGACTGGTTTCCTACCATTGCTGCTGCAGCCGGTGCCGAAATTCCTGAAGGATTGGTCCTGGACGGTGAGAATATCCTGCCGGTGCTGGAAGGAGAAGGGGAACGCAAGGGTGATCAGTGGTTGTATTACGACGGACAAAATCTGGAATGTTACCGGCATGGAGACTGGAAAGTTAAAAAAGCCTATCCCGGATCAGCTTATTTAAACTGGAAGAAACATGTGGGACCGCATCCTGTTTTGCTCATCAACCTTAAAGACGATCCGGGAGAAAAAAACAATCTGGCCGAAGTATATCCTGATAAACTGAAGGAAATGCTGGCCGAAATGGATTCCATGAAAAATGCCATGGGGGAACTTCCTCCCATGATCCCGGTCAAGTCGAATGCAGACAAGTCCCATTACGATTTCCTTATTAATACGTATGGCCCCGAATTCTACAAGTTTGAATAATAACCGGTTACTTGTCGGATTCCCAGGGGTTAATCTCCCGGATACCCTGGCCCGGGGTAAGTCCCTTTCCGAACGAAACCTGGTCAGTCATTACCCTCATTACCACAAAGGTTTACCCTTTTTCCGGATCAGATTTATTAACCAACTTCTGTTTACACCGGATTAAAAAAATAGAATGTATGAAGGCAGCCGTTTTGAAAGAGTATGGGAAAATTGTTCCCTCGGAAGTTAAGGATCCTGTGGCAGGCAGGGGTGAGGTGCTTGTTAAGGTCGAATATGCAAGCATTTGCGGTTCCGATCAGCATATCTACAAAGGGGAGTTTCATCCCCGCACCCGGGTCCCCCTGATCCCCGGTCATGAGTTTGCAGGCTATGTTGCCTCCGTCGGGGAGGGTATCACCGATTGGAAAGAGGATGATAAGGTAACGGTGGACCCCATCATTCCTTGTGGTAAATGTGCAGCCTGCGCCCGTAAACATTACCCTGCCTGCACATCATTAAAGCTCACGGGAATAGATATGGATGGAGGATTTGCCCAATACCTTGCGGTACCTGAAAAGATGCTTTACCATATCCCGGAAAATGTGAAACCTGAATATGCAGCTCTCGTTGAACTTCTTTCCATTGGTTTTCACGCTTCTTCCCGGGCCGGACTCCAAAAGGATGAATCGGTGGTGATCTGGGGTGCAGGGAAGGTGGGACAGGCTATTCTGCATGCAGCTAAAACCCTGACTTCCGGGAGGATCATCATGGCTGATATCCTTCAACCCCGGCTTGAAATGGCAAAAACAGCCTTTCCGGATATAGAAATTGTAAACCTAAACGAACCGGAACCTTACCGTCGGATCCTGGATCTTACCGAAGGCAAAGGGGCCGATCTGGCTTTCGAGGCAGTGGGCCATTTTCATGAAGTAGCCGGCTTGTATAATCCCGTCAGAAGCTGTGTGCAGGTGATACGTGGCGGCGGAAGGGTTTGTGTACTCGGATTGGGGGATGAGCCGGTGGATCTGCTTATGAAAGAATTGATCTGGAAAGAAGCCAGGATCATCGCCTCCAGAGTTTCACACGGTGAATTCAGCGAAGCGATCCGCGCCCTGGAATCGGGAGACCTTAATCCTCATGCCATGATCACCTCCGTTATGGAGATGGATGAAGCAGATAAGGCATTTCAACTTCTTGACAAGGAACCCGAAAAACATCTGAAGATCCTGCTCAGAATTCCTTAGACGCGATATCCATTTCTATCTATAGAATTAGAATATTAATATGAAAAAGATCCCCAGCAGTTTTCTGATATGTTTTTCATTATCCTTTATGCCCGGCCTTGCGCAGGAATCCGAAAACGATACTCTGTTCAGGGTTTTTGAACTTGGTGAGGTCAGTATTTTTGAGGACAGAAAGCTGCCCGGCACCTCTGAGCTATCCCGGGAAGAGATCCGTAAGCTAAATCATACGGACCTGGCCAGGACGGTTTCGGAATTTCCCGGCATCATCTTTAGCCATACCGGATCAAGAAATGAAAACTCCGTTCTGGTAAGGGGATTTGACAGCAGACAGGTACCTCTGTTGATCGATGGTATCCCGGTTTATATTTCCTACGACGGGAGTATTGACCTTTCCCGGTTTCTTTCATGGGATTACCGGAAAATAAGCGTTTCGAAAGGGTTTACATCCCTGCTTTACGGACCGAATACCATGGGAGGATCCATCAACCTTGTCACCTCTGTCCCGACCCGAAAATTCCAGGCCGATGCCTCTGCCGGTGCAATTGCAGGCAATAAGGGCTATAACGGGCATATGGAAAACATTACCGTGGGCTCGGCCGGGAAAAGGTTTTTTCTTCAGACTTCCTTTTCCAATTACAATCTTGATAAGTGGGATCTCTCCAGGCGTTTTGACCCCCAGGTTTCGGAAGCAGGAGGCAACAGGGGCAATTCGTTTGAAGAGGACCGAAGTGTGAATCTGAGGTTTGGATTCACTCCCGCAGGGGAGGATAAGTACGTGATTACTTTTCTGAGGCAGGACGGTTCAAAGGGCATACCTGTATACGACGGGGTTATTCAGCAGCAACGCTGGTGGAAAATGCCGGAGTGGGACAAAAGCAGTTTGTATTTCAATTCATCTACCCGTATTAACGCGAATAATACGCTGATTGCCAGGCTTTATTATGATTCCTTTTACAACCTCCTGGAGTCGTACGACGATTCCACCTACAGCAGTCAGGAGTTCCGGTATGCCTTCAGCAGCATTTATGATGACGAAAGCTATGGGGGATCGATACAGCTGACCAACCGTTCGTTGGGAAGAAATACGGCCGGACTTGCTATTCATTTCAAGCGGGACATCCATAGTGAGCAGGGAGATACGGGTCTTCCTTTCCTTAACTTTTCGGATAATACCGGTTCGGTGGCACTGGAAAACAAATTTGAAGCAAAAGAGTCTTTTACTCTGGTAGGGGGTTTGTCTCTAAATTATCGAAACAATACGGGTGCAGAAGAGTATTTCTCGTCATCCGATTCGATCGGGAATATGCCCTCATCCGGCGATGCTGTATTGAATTACCGTTTAGGGACATATTATATTCCTTCAGAACGGGTTGGCATCTGGATCGCACATTCGATGAATTCGAGATTCGCGACTCTGAAGGAAAGGTACTCCTACCGTTTGGGCAGAAGTCTTCCCAATCCCGAACTCGGGTCAGAGAAAGCCTGGCATTTTATTCTGGGAGGAAAAATCTCCCACGGAATATTCAATTTACAGTCGGAAGTGTTTTATTCCCATAGCCGGGACAGGATCAGTTATGTAAATGTAGATCCGGAATTATTACAATACCGTAATATCGAAAGGACAAACAGCTATGGGGCGGACATAAATTTTGAGATAATTCCCAACGATCGTTACCGGATAGTTCTTGATTATGGATACCTTCAACTTAACAATCCTGATAGTCCTGAATTTGAATATATTGACATTCCCGAGCATAGCATGGGGATCTTATGCGAAGGGAGGGTGTTCAAAGGCTTGTATCTTAACCTTCGCTACACATATTTCTCGGAAAGGGCTTCCTATTCGGATGGTTCTTTTTTTACCGATGGGTTTGGGTTGACGAATATGAATGTAAAATTCAAGCTTAACTCCTTTCTTACCCTGGATTTGTCTGTTCAGAATCTTCTGGATGTGGATTACCTCTATGCTGAAGGATACCCCGCCCGAGGCCGTAATTTCCGCGCAGCCTTGCGGTTTACCTATCCCTAAATCCCTATTTATGTTTAGGGGTTTAGGGGTTTAGGGGTTTAGGGGTTTAGGGGTTTAGGGGATCCCCGGGATCCCCAAATCTCCGGATCCCCATTCTTCCCATCCCCAAATCCCCAAATTCCCCTCAATTGGGATATCCTTCCACATAGCCCCGTCCTATTATCCCTAATTTAGATTGCCTTTATCCGGCTGAATTGTTAACTGAAGATTGATTTATGACCCGGGAGATTCCTGAGATATCTTTTTCATGCCTAATCCACGATGCAGGTGATTATAACCGCGTTCTGCATAATTATGAATTTGCGGTAAGTCACGGGGAGACTGAGATAGATGTGCATTTCGGCAAGATTCTTATCAGACTTGATACCATTCCGGGTGAGCCTTATGCTCATCATCTTGAGGCTCATGTAACCGAGGGAGAATTCAG
>CAZNFR010000134.1:0-6842 GCA_964572225.1 uncultured Bacteroidaceae bacterium | reverse complement strand
CTGCTGTGAAATGGGAATTTTATAAAACATATCCCCCTCCATCCCCCTCCATCCCCAACAACTTATCAACACAACCCCCAAGTCCCCCTAATTATTTATATTTTTGTGAAAAGCATCAAAACCATAGATTCTGCCTTGGATCCGAAAGACAAGAAATACGTCGATACTCCGTTGATGAAACAGTATTACAGCATCAAAACCGATCATCCGGATGCCATTTTGCTGTTTCGGGTAGGGGACTTTTACGAAACCTTTGGTGAAGATGCGATTCGTAGTTCTGAGATTCTCGGAATTACACTCACGCGCCGGGCAAACGGGGCGGCCTCCTATGTAGAGCTGGCCGGCTTCCCCCACCATGCACTGGATACCTACCTGCCCAAACTGGTGAGGGCAGGACAGAGGGTTGCTATATGCGAGCAGCTGGAAGATCCCAAGATGACCAAGAAAATTGTGAAAAGAGGGATTACGGAGCTGGTTACACCCGGAGTAAGTTTGAATGAGAATGTGCTGGAGCACCGGGAGAATAATTTTCTGGCCAGCGTTTTTTTGCAGAGCAGGGCTGCCGGGATATCTTTCCTGGATATTTCCACGGGAGAGTTTCTGACCGCTCAGGGTGATTATGAATATATCGATAAGCTTCTCAGCAGCTTCCAGCCCAAGGAGGTTCTGGTTGAAAGGAAGAATGAGGAAACCTTCAGCCGGATATTCGGAAACCATTTTTACGTTTTCCCATTGGAGGATTGGGTTTATACGGAGCAGAATGCCCTCGAGAAACTGCAGAAACAGTTTGGTTCTTCCAATCTGAAAGGTTTTGGGGTGGAAAACCTTCCCCAGGGAGTGATTGCTGCCGGTGCTGTTCTGCAATATCTTGAAATCACACGCCACCTTAATGTAAACCATATCTCCAACCTTGCAAGAATTGAGGAGGAGCATTATGTATGGCTCGATAAGTTCACCATTCGGAATCTGGAGCTCTTTAACACCGTGTACGATGAAGGTAAAAGCTTTATTGAAGTTCTTGACCGGACCCTTACTCCCATGGGTTCAAGATTGCTGAAACGATGGGTAGCCATGCCTCTGAAAGACATACATGTAATTAACTCCCGGCTGGACATTGTAGAATACCTTAAAATGAATTCCGAGGTCAGAGAGTCCCTGAGTGAGAGTCTCAAAACCATTGGGGATCTGGAAAGGATCATCTCGAAAGTAGCGCTGAACCGTGTGGGTCCGAGAGATCTGATTCAGATGAAGACTGCTCTGAATTCCACCATTCCCATAAAGAAATTTTGTAAGGATTCCGGAATCGATTCCTTGAAGAAACTGGGGGATAATCTCGATGAATGCACGGAGGTGAAAGAGAGGATCCATCGCGACCTGGTTGATGATCCGCCCAATCAACTTGGAAAAGGAAAAGTAATTGCCCCGGGGGTATCCGCAGAACTGGATGAACTGAGGGATATTATATATAATACCCGGGATTTCCTGGCACAACTTCAGAAAAGGGAGAGTGAGAGAACCGGCATCCCTTCCCTCAAAATTGCCTTTAATAATGTTTTCGGATATTATATCGAGGTTAGGAACACTCATAAATCCAAGGTTCCGCCTGAATGGATACGAAAGCAAACCCTGGTCTCGGCCGAAAGGTATATCACCGAAGAACTTAAGGAATATGAGACCCGGATACTGGGAGCGGAGGAGAAGAGTCAGGTCCTCGAAAGCCGGCTATACCAGGAACTGGTCAGTTCCATTGCGGGTTATACCTCCACTATCCAGAGAAATGCGCAACTTTTATCGCGATTGGATTGTCTGACTTCCTTTTCTTTGCTGGCCCTGGAAAACGGCTACAATCGTCCGGAGCTCGATGAGGGAAGCATGATCGATATTAAGGATGGCCGGCATCCCGTAATCGAAAAACAACTTCCTGTCGGGGAGGAATACATTGCGAACGATACCCGCCTTGACCGCGAGGATCAGCAGATCATCATTCTTACCGGCCCAAATATGTCGGGGAAGTCGGCTCTGCTCCGGCAAACAGCTCTGATCGTCCTGATGGCCCAGATGGGATCCTTTGTTCCTGCCAGAAAAGCCGTTATTGGGGTGGTCGACAAGATCTTCACCCGGGTGGGTGCATCCGATAACATTTCTCTGGGAGAATCCACCTTTATGGTAGAAATGCTGGAGGCGGCAAGCATCCTGAACAACCTCTCAGACCGAAGTCTTATCCTTCTCGATGAGATAGGCAGGGGAACCAGTACCTACGACGGCATTTCCATAGCTTGGGCCATGGTGGAATATATTCATGAAAATCCGCGCTTCAGGGCAAAAACCCTTTTTGCTACCCATTATCATGAACTCAATGAAATGGAAAATGCATACCCCAGAGTCAGGAATTACAACATCGCAATACGGGAACTGGACGACAAGGTCATTTTTCTCAGAAAACTGGTCAGGGGAGGCAGTGAACACAGCTTCGGCATCCATGTTGCCAGGATGGCAGGAATGCCTCTGTCGGTGGTGAAAAGGGCGGAGGAGGTGCTTGCAGAACTGGAAAAATCGCATGAAAAGAAAAGCCTGAGTAAACCGATTTCCGGACTTGCTTCCCGAAGAGAGGGATATCAGATGAGCTTTTTTCAACTGGATGACCCGGTACTCAAACAGATCCGTGATGAGATCGAGAACACCGACATTAATAATCTGACCCCGGTTGAGGCCCTCAATAAGCTTTATGAAATAAAGAAACTGACCGGATTGTAATCCGGCCAGTTTCTAACTCAAAAATGCCGCGGCCCTGGAGAATATTTTCTCAAAAGCCTGGTCGACCCGGGGAAGAATCCCCTTTTGATTGGTAGGAAAAGGCTGTTCATGTGTGGCTGCATACCCAAAATCCATTTCAGTACAGGTTTTCATGTCGCATGTCGATTTGCCCAGGACCTTTTCTATCCCATGCGGTGGGATAACCCGGTCATTCTTCATGGAGATGGCCGAGATATTGGATCGGATCCTGGAATATACCTTATCCCAGAAAAGCTGAAGGTTGTCCGGTGCAATCAATGAGCGGAAAGCCGTACCAATTTTACTCACGTAAAAAAACTCTCTGAAAACACCGGGTTTTTTAATGATATCGTTTAGTTCATGTTGATAATAATGCTGTATTCTTTCATGGGCCGGAGGATCAAGGATGAGTTTAGAGACCCCGTTCATTTCGGAAAATGCAGAACCGGCGCAGAAAAGGAAAAGTTTCGAATCGCTTAAATATCCATAGGGATTTGCGGCCAACAAAACCTGCCCGAGCAATCCGCCGATCGAATAAGCAAAAAAATCGGTTTGTGTGCCATATCCGAATAAGGGATGCTGTCCTGAATGAATAGCCTTCACCAGTTCAACCAGGTCGCCTGCGGTTTGCAAGCCTGAAAGGAAAAATCGTTCCGGAGTTTCGCTAAGTCTTGCGCTGAGAGCCTGATTAATAAAACTGTGGTATTGGGGGTCGGATCCAAAGGAACGCTGACGGTTTTCCGACCGGTGCTGCATGATCCTGGGATCTATCCATTCTGCAGGTCCGCGGTCCTGATGAAAGGAAATGGGAAAGAGCAGCACGGTTTTCCCTGTTTTTGCGGCAAGATAATGAGCCCAGCTAAGGTACTTGTTCCATTTCCGTTCGTTCAGTCCGTGGAGAAGAATAATACAGCCCTTCTGAGTGCCTTCAAGAGGAATAAAAGCAGGATAGTGAAATTGGTTATTCACCAGAAAGTTTTCATCCTCACTCCCTCCTTTTACTTGTCGTCGGATCTCGCGCAGGGCATAATGTTCATAATCTCTGTCATCGGAGGCAGACCGGAAGGGAAACCAGCTGATCCTTACTCCTTCCCATTGAATGTTTTCCTCAATGGAAGTTGAAAACCGGTTTTTTAATTCGCTATGGATATAGGAGTAGTTCATTCCTGTGTCAATGTGCAGACAAAAATAGGGTGAAATAAGAACGAGGGGTCAAAATTGTTGTGATGTGGGAATAGGAAGGGTGAAATTCCCTATACGGGGGTAAAAACGAGTATTTGGGGGTGAAATTCCCGCTCATTTGGATCCGATGGGGTGAAATGCACGGAAAAAAAGGATACATTTGCAGGAATAAAAGGGGGGATTATGTCTTTTTTTGAAAGCAAAATATCCGATTATATTACCGATCGAAAGAATACCGTAAGACAACTGCTGTTTACCTCGGTTTTTGCTCTGATCTTCATCAATCTCTACTCCCCCTTTGGAGTGGACACCTGGTATGAGCTTACACAGCCCGAATTATTCTTTTATTCAAGCATGGTGATTCTTGCAGGGCTTCTTATCATTGCACTGAGCCGCTTTCTGATGTATGTATTCACCCGGAAAAAGAGGCTCAGCAACGGGAATTACATTATCTGGATCACGGTGGAAATCCTGAGTTTGTCGTTGGTATACCTGTTATTGCAGGCCCTGATCATAGCCCCGCCCGAGGATATTCTTCTTGCCTTCCGGGAGTCATTTAAGATAACCCTTCTGGTTTTATTGTTTCCATATCTCATCAGTTACCTTTATCTGTCGTGGGTGGAAAAAAACCGCAAGCTTGAAGAGTTAACAGAAAGTTTCAATGATAAGGACAGCAGGCATACGACAATTTTGATTCCTTTTCATGATGACAGGGGGGACCTGAGGTTCTCGGTAAAGAAATCGGATCTTCTTTACCTGGAGGCGGCCGACAATTATGTCGCCATACACTATTCGGACGAAGGAGTGAAGGAGAAATTCATGATCCGCAACAGCATGAAGAACTTTGAGGATCAGTTGGAGCCTTTGAATGTGATCCGCTGTCACCGTTCGTATATCATTAACTTTGACATGGTAAAGATTATCCGGAGGGAAAAAGACGGACTGGTCCTGGAGCTGGATTTTAAGGGTGATATCATTATCCCAATTTCAAGAACCTACTCGGAACGAATACTCAGACTTTTCTCGAAGTATTCGGGCAAGAGCTAGGAGAGGACTGATTAAAAAGGAATACCCCGGTTGAGCCGGGAAAAAAATGCACCGCTGAGACACAGGCAAAACCGGATAATCTACTTTCCATACCTGTGTTTTTTGATTATTCAAAGAATGATAATAAATCTAAATTATTGGGCAGTTTCTGTCTGATGGGCCTTTGGTCTCGTGAGTTCGCTTTCTGTGGTCGCCCGGTTCCCCCATCTTTTCAAAAAAAAACAGAAGCTAATAAATAACTTCTGCTTTGAACACCAACCGGACGTTTTTTTGAACTTTTTTAAAGGGAGTTGGATTTGATCCGGAACACTTATTTTCTCCAAAGATCGGAATGAAACAGCGCCAAAGATCGGAATGAAACAGTGCCAAAGATCGGAATTTGTTTCCAGAATAGCACAAAATGAGTAACTTTGGTAAAAATCGAATTCTTGTAATTGAAAGCTTCGAATTACATATCTCGAGTCAGCGATGAACTACTAAAGATTTTACTTGAATCAACTGGAGCGGTTCTGGTAGAGGGTGCAAAGTGGTGTGGTAAAACACAATCTTCGCTACAAATTGCCAATAGTGTGGTGTATTTTCAAGACCCTGATGAAGGGCCTGGTTATCTGGCTATGGCTGATGCAAAACCTTCACTTCTTCTGGAAGGCGACCCACCTTTGCTTCTAGATGAATGGCAAATGGCTCCGGTAGTTTGGGATGCTGTAAGATTTGCAGTAGATAAAAGAGGTTTAATGGGGCAGTTTATTCTTACAGGTTCAGCCACACCCAGAGATAATGTAACTTCTCATTCTGGCACAGGCAGAATAGCACGTATGATTATGCGCCCTATGAGTCTTTTTGAATCACAAGAATCGAATGGCAGCGTATCTTTACGTGATCTTTTTGATGGGAAGACAGATATTGCTTCGAAAAGCACCTTGACCATAGAACATATCTCTCATGCAATTTGCAGAGGAGGCTGGCCGGCTGCAGTTACATCTGAAAAACAACCTGCCCGTATTGCAATGAACTATGTTGATGCTATCATTAATTTCGATATTCAACGTGTTGATGGCATTGAAAAGGATCCTGAGAGGGTCAGGGTTTTACTCCAATCGCTGGCTCGTAATATTTCAACCATGGCAACGTCAAAAACGATCATGGAAGATATGCAGGTAAACGAGGCATCCATAACAGATAAGACACTAAGCTCCTATCTTAATGCACTTCGTCGCATTTTTGTTATTGAGGATGTTCCTGCCTGGCAACCTTCACTTCGCTCAAGAACTGCCATACGTACGACCAATAAACGTCAATTTGTTGATCCATCTATTGCAACTGCGGCGATGCGTACAAACGCAAAAGGTATTTTACATGATTTTGAAACATTTGGATTTTTATTTGAATCTCTTTGCACACGGGATCTTAGAGTGTACGCTCAAGCCAATGATGGTGAAGTTTTTCATTATCGGGATAAATCAGAACTTGAATGTGACCTTGTGGTTAAACTTCATGATGGCCGGTGGGCTGCAGTTGAAGTTAAACTTGGCATGAGACAAATTGACGAAGCGGCAGCTAACCTAATAAAACTCAGTGAAAGAATTGATAAAGAAAAGATGAATAGCCCTTCTTTTCTTATGGTAATCACGGGAGGCCAAGTTTCCTACAAACGGGATGATGGTGTGCTGGTAGTTCCAATAGGCTGCTTAAGGGATTAAGATTTTCTACCTTATCTTGAATGGATATCTCAGAGCAATAAAGAGTTATAAAAAAAACAGAAGCTATTAAATAACTTCTGCTTTGTACCCGGAGCCGGAATCGAACCGGCACGGCCATTTCTGGCCATCCCGATTTGGAAT
>CAZNFR010000133.1:0-6843 GCA_964572225.1 uncultured Bacteroidaceae bacterium | reverse complement strand
GAGAGAGATTATTATTCCTTCCGGTTAAACAGTTATGTGGCGAAACCCATATTTAAGGAAAAGCTTAATGTATTTGCCTTTATCAATTATAATGGTCCAATTCTTTCTGCTCAGACCAAAACCTTTAATCCCTTGCTCTGGGGACTTGGCTTCCAGCAGAATATAAAAAATCATTCATGGGGAATGTTTTATCTGCTCCCCTTTTCCAAGACCATTCAATTCACTAAGGTCATAACGGAAACTCCTCAAATTTACTCTGAGAATACCCAGCTTTTTGATGCCTCCTGGTTCATCCAGGTGATCTATTCTTATAAGTTCAATAAGGGACGTGCCATAAAAAAGGCCGACCGGAAATCGAAAATTGAAAGTGATACCAAGCAGGGAGGACTGGGAAGGTAAGTATGGAAATAATTCTTTTCTCAAAGGGAGCAACCGGTACACGGAGCAGGGGGGAGAATTGGTCTCACCCATGCCCTTAATACCCAAATCCTACTGAAAACAAGGAACGGGGGGATAGCCGACTGGTCCTGAGCCGTCACTTCAGTTTGCTATCCCAAACAAGTACCCGTAAAGTAGAATTTTCTGACGATAGTTTTGCTGTGGAGTAGATTCGCTGTTGGGCACACAGTACCTGCTGTTCCAGAAATGTTCTCCCCAGGGCCACACTTCCTTATCCTCAGGATAGTTGCGATTGGTATACCACTCGCAACGGTGAATATCGTCGGCATTCTTCCAGCCATCACGCATCATGTATGGGGTCCATCCGGGAGTCAGACCTGCATGGCCGTCCCTTCTCCCGGGAGCAAAAGTCTGGGTAACACATCGATCGGTAAGGCCTGTCATCAATACCAACCCCAGGGGATTCCTTCCCAGGGTCCACTCTGCCTCTGAATAAAGGCCTTTCTCCAGGTACTTCCGGGTTGACTCCTTCTCAGTCAGCCTGTGGGCAATTGCCACGACCGATACTTCACTGGATGACATAAAGATCCCGTCCCAACTGCCTCCCCATCGTATGGCGCGGACGGGACTGAGGTCCATGCGATCCACATAATCTCTTTTGGCCTGATTAATCATGGCATTTTTCATAGTCGACTGTAAATCAGGATCATTTACTTTCTGCGGACTAAGGATGTAGGCTGTGGTTGCGAATTGTTGTTCCCATTCACCAATATTTCGTATGCGTGATTGTTCATCCTTTACCATGGTCTCCTCTTCAACAACCTCTTCGTATTTTTTCTTCCCGGTAAGATTAAAAAGAAATGCCGCCGCGGTCATCTTAAGGTCCCTTCCCCGTAATCCCGACACGTCCGTGTCCAGCATGGGATCCTTTTGTTCCGAAGCCCATTCATATGCCTTTTCGGCCTCCTTAAGGTATTTTTCTTTCAGTTCGATCTGGCCTCCAAGCCGAAAACAATCTGCTGCCATGGCCGTACCTGCTGCCACACACCAACCCTGCCAACCGCAGGCAGCACCGGCATAATTTACTGTATCATGAGGGGGTTTAATGTTGGTCAGTCCGCTTAAATACCCCCCTTCCGAATCTCTCATTCTTAACCACCAGTCAATCTCCCACAAAGCCTCATCCAGGATATCGGGGATGCCGTTCCCGGTTTCAGGAATGTATAATTGTCCGTCCGAAAATGCCGCAGGATTCAGATAATAGGTAAGCAGAATATCAAACACACAGATGTAATTTGAGGGACGTTGATCATTGTCGTAGGCATCACTCCATCCTCCCCAGGATTCCCTGAGAATTTCGCCCGACAGATCTTCTGCGTACCAGCCCTGGTTATCCGGATTCACCCCGGTGATCATCTCCCGGTTGGAAATTTTCACTACAAAATTTTGCGACTCCATACCCTGCCGGTAAAGGGGCCTCCTGGATTTTGGAAAACCACCGGCAGGAGGATCCACACAGCCCATTCGTTGATAAAACATTCCCTGCATGGATACCTTAAAGGGCTCCTCAAAACGATTGGTTCCAATGATGAAAGTTTCGCTGCAGCCCAGACCCTCAACCACCAATCTGTACTCCCCTTCACCTCTGAAATCCGAGAAATCACTTTCCCAGATATCGGCCATGGTAATATCAGCGCCTTCCTTCAGGGGATCTGGTCCGTGCTTCATATAAAAGTTCAGTACTCCCGATTCTTCAATTCTTCCCGTTGCAGTATTTACCAGGTGCCAGGGATTTCCCTCCAGCTGACTAAAATCGCGACCGCCTCCATCTCCCATCCACATATACACATCGGCCATCTTGCGGGGAGCCGTATTCTCGTAACCAGTATTCGAAACTCGTATGGAAGGAGAAACCTGCCCAAACTCATTAAAGAGGAAGCTTATCCGGGTGCGATCCGAACCTGTCCCGTCGTCAATGCTCAATTCGTATTTCATCCCTCTTTTCAGATCGGAAGGAAGCTCAAGATAGATCCAGTGATGCATGGCCGGTACCCTTTCATCGTGAGAGGCTTCCCAGACTTTGGATTTACGATGTACCTTTACCGGGTTTTTTCCCTCTCCGGTATAGATTTCATCCGTGAATGAACTCAGACTATAGCTTGTAACATATGTTGAAATATCTATATCCAGAGGATCACCGTATGCGACATACTGATCCTTATCCGAACATAGATGCCAATTCTCGGTATGGAAATAGTCCCATCCATTGCAGGATCCACTCAGGGTATCATCCCAGTTATATTCAATGTATCCATCCTGCCAGTGAAGGACAAGACAGCGGCTGTCGACCGGGGAAACAGAAATGAGTTTTGTGGCCTGAAGTCCGGCTGAAAACCAAAGGAGTAAAAGGATCAGACAAGGGATTTTCATCATACATCAAGAATAACTGTGAAAAGGGATAAAGATACTATTAAATAAAAAACTGCCGTAATTAATAACGTTACTAATTACGGCAGTTCCTTAAAAGTATTTTTGTCCTAATAAATCACCCTCCGGTTCCGGTAAATCGCATCCCGGATCGCAGGTTTCAGGGTTTCGGAAGTGTTAAGTATCATAACTCCATCGGGGGGGAAAGGAACGTATTCATTCTCCAGGGCTGCTCTGGCCGGTCCGTCCAGTGCTCCTTCATCGCCCACCGCGCGGGCAGAAACATTTTCAAATACGTTTTCAGCTCCCACAGGCTCTTTGACCAGCAACTGACGATCGGGAGTCAGACGCGTAATTTCTACCTGTCCGCGAATCGTCAACGCTTTCCGCTGGTAAGTCTCAATAAGGGTAGCCTGAATGGTCTTGTACTTCGGAATTTTAATGTCATTGCCTGCAGTGTCTTTCATCACATTACCCCGTGAATCGAGTGCATAATTGAAACCATCTTCGATTTCCTTTTTATAAATCTTGTCCTCGGTTTTCACCTCTTCCGGTGAAACAAGAATATCAAGAATATTAATGATGATCTCATAGTCGTACTGTGCATTTTCATCCAGGTGCCTGAAATGATACTCCACCCATTCGGAATTTAGTCCCTGGGTATTAAAGGTGAGGAGTTCGTCCCTGAATTCGGGTGCGATCATGATCCTGTCGCTGTGGGTTACCCCGACGATCGCCCTGCTCATGCCGTTGCGTTTTGCATCAATAATCATCTCGTTAAGTCCGGGGAAAGAATCTCCGCTGTATTCCTGTGCTCTGATCAATTCATAGTAAGCCTGACGATACGATTCCTTATCCCCGTTCTGCAGGAGTTTCTGTCCGTTATCATAATAATGCTGGGCTGCCTTTTTCTTGGCGGAGACTGACTCTGCATCGTAATCAATATATTCGTAGTTGACCGTTCGACCGTTAATATTCAGTGGAAGAACAGGTCTTACTTTTGCCTGACGGTATTTTAATGATTCATATCTTCTGAATACTTCGTCGTAGTTGGCATCGTTATTTTCCATTTTCAGGAATTTTATCCTTTCCAGGTCTCTTTCATTGGCAAGCCGGTAAGCCCGATCCAAAGCTTCGGCATATTCGGTGTTATTCGGATTCTTGATCAGTTTCTTTACCGATTTGGTAATCACTCCGTCATAATCTCCCCTTTGCATTTTTTTATTTACTGATCCACAGGATGCAAGGATGAGAATCATAAGACTAAAAACATAAAACTTTTTCATGATGGGGCTTATTGATTTTTTGCGTTTCAGGTTCATTTAACATAAACATGAAACATTTACGTAGTACTCATTCAAATGTTACGCCATTAAACCTTAGGTCCTACTATAATTTGATAAAAAGTTACTCATACTTCAGTGAGCGGGAAGGATCTGTAAAGGCAGCCTTTAAGGCCTGGTAGAAAATGGTAAGATAAGCTATAAAAAGTCCTGCCAATCCGGTAATAATGAATATATAGCTGCTATCCAGGAGATTAATGCTGAATTCAAAATTTCCCAGCCAACGGGTTGTGCCCAGATAACCCACAGGGATGGCAATAAGGAATGAAATAATTATCAATCGTGAAAACTCCCTGGAAAGGAGACTGATAATACTGCTGAATCCTGCCCCGAAAACTTTCCTGATCCCAAACTCCTTGGTTCGTTGTTCGGCAGTGTAAGTGGCAAGTCCAAATAACCCTACCGATGCAATCAGGATTGACAATATGGTAAAAAGGGAAAATATCCCGATTGACCTGGAGTCATTCTGGTACATCTTGGTAATAAACTCACTCATAAAATGATAGTCAAAAGCGGTTTCGGGTTTCATTTCTGTCCACTTCCGTTCTATAGATTTCAGGGTATTGTTGATCTCATTCCCCTCAATCCTGATATTCATAAAATTGGTAACCCCCAGGGGACTGTCGTTCGAAAGAAAAATAAAGGAATTGATCGGTTGATACATGGAATTATAATGAAAATCCTTTACCACCCCGACAACGGTATATTCCCGGACCAGACTGTCAAAACGAGTCCTTGAGATTAGTTTCTTCCCGACTGGATCTTTCAGTCCGAATTCCTTAATGGTCGACTCGTTGATAATTACCGAAAGAGAATCATTGAATTCCGGACTGAAGTTTCTTCCCTCGCTTAATGCGATCTCGATGGTGGGTATATAATGGTCATCCACCACCATAATATTGGTAGTCCTTACCTCCGACCCAAATCGTTCAACGGCAAACTGCCATCCTACATAAATACCACTCCCCATAGGCACATTGGATAAGGATGCATTCCGGACTCCGGGGATTTTAAGAATTTCCTGTCTGAATGCTTCTTTCTGATCCCCAAAGGCTTCCATTCTGGGAATCAATACCACGTTATGGTAACTATACCCCAGATCCTTGTTCATCATATACATTACCTGCCGATAAACAAACATGGTAAACATGATAAGTACCAGGGATATCCCAAACTGAAATACCACCAGGGTTTTCCTTAACATTACTCCTTTGGTGGAGGACTGGAACCTTCCTTTCAGCACCGAAGCCGGTCTGAATCCGGATAAGATAAAAGCCGGGTAAATTCCGGCAAGGAATCCGCATACCAGGGTAATTCCCAGTAAAACCCAAAGTTTTGAAGGTTGATCTAAATCGAGGGACAAGTCCTTCCCGGCGAGGTTATTATAATAGGGAAGGATCAGTTCAACCAGGATAATTGCGAAGAAAAGTCCGGTAAAGGCGATCAGAAAGGACTCTGTAAGAAACTGGAAGATCAGTTTCTTACGACCTGCTCCCACCACTTTTCGTATCCCTACTTCCCTCGCCCTTTCACCCGAACGGGCGGTAGACAAATTCATAAAATTTATACAGGCAATCAGGATTACAAAAATGGCAATCAGGATAAACAAACGGACATACCGGATATCCCCTCCCGGTCGAAACTCGAACTCAAGTCCGGAGTAAAGATGAATATCCCTTATATTCTGCAGGAAATAGCGGTATCCATTGCCTGCTGCAAGATAATCCTCGTAACTTACATTATTCGCCTCCTCAATTTCATGCGATGCATAGCGGTCTACCACTTCCGGAAATTTCCCCTCCACCTCTTTGGGTCGGGCACCTTCCATAAGCTCCACATAAGCGAATACATCAAAGGCAGAATACAGGGGAATGTCCATCCCCGGAAAAAAGGCAAGGGGTACTACAAAATTAAATTCCAGATGGGAATTACCGGGAAAACCTTCACAGACTCCTGTTACCGTAAACTCCACATCTTCCGCCACAATGATCTCGCCAACCGGATTTTTGGCACCAAAATATTTTTCTGCTACCGCACTGGTTAAAACAATGCTTCCCGGTTCCGAAAGAAGATTATCGGGATTGCCATGGATGATGGGTACATGAAAGAAATCAAAAAAATTGCTATCGGCAAAGATTACATTGGTTTCAGAGAATATCTCATTGTCCACTTTTACCTTAAACTCATCCACGTTCCCCACAAGACGAACAAAATCCTGAATCTCGGGAATTTCCTGGCGGAAAGCCTCAGGGATGGAATGAGGCACGATTGCATACTTTTTTACCTTTTCCGGGTAGGTCCTTTCCAGGGCTATCCTGTATTTATTTTCTACATCTTCATGGAAACGGTCGTACGAAAACTCATCACTAACATGAAGAAATATCAGATAAAAGGCTGCGATACCCACCGATAGACCCAAAATATTAATTACGCTGAACAGCTTTTGCCGGGAAAGGTACCGGAAGGCTACGATGAGATAGTTTTTTAACATCCTTTGATCTGGTTAATCTTGGGTTTGATAAGCAATAATAATAATTTAGCCTTTTCAACGCTAATTTCTTTCACTGAAAAGCTATGTACCGTCAGCAAATAACATTTTTACGAATCGTTATATTATTATTAAGCCTGTGGACTGGTGTTTTTTTACCGCTTAACGCGCAGGCTGATCCTGCGA
>CAZNFR010000132.1:0-7015 GCA_964572225.1 uncultured Bacteroidaceae bacterium | reverse complement strand
AAATGAGATCCCCTGACTTTAGGTTCAACTTCACGCTATTGGATTCCAGCCGGGTTAAATCAAGTATTTCTTCTACAAGATCAAGAAGTTGCACTGCATTCTGATCAATCGAGATCATGTTTTCCCTGAAGTCGTATCGTTTCACCTGATCCAGCATCTCCTCTACCCGCCCTCGTATCAGATTTATTGGGGTACGGAATTCATGTGAGATATTGGCAAAGAACTGCGATTTAATTTCTTCGAGTTCTGCAATCTGCTCAGCTTTTAATTGCTCCTCCAATATTTTTCTCTGCATCCGTCTTTTTTGATCAAAATATGTATACATGGCAAATCCACCCAGCCCTGCCAGGAGGGTATACAAAAGGTAGGCCCACCATTTTTTCCACAAGGGTCTCGCAATATGAACCCTGATTGAAGTCCCTGATTCATTAAATATCCCATCGTTATTTGACCCCTGCACCCTGAAGATATATTTACCATGAGGAAGGTTGGTATACGTGGCATGATTTTCCGAGTGGGCATCAATCCACTCATCGTTGAATCCCTCAAGCATATACCGAAACTGGTTCTTATCCGGATTACTAAAATCCATGGCAGCAAAAGAGAAAGCAATATTTCTTTGATTGTAATCCAAACGGATTGATTCGGTCTCAGAGATGGTGTATTTTAAAGGAGAGTTTTGAGTGCCTGGAATGACAGGGTTGTATGATATTTGGAAATCGGTAATAACGACATCTGGAACATAAGGATTCGGCTTTATTTCCTGGGGGTAAAATGCGCTTATGCCGTTTATACCTCCGAAGAACATTTCTCCGGTTTCACCTTTATAATAGGAGCGAGAATTAAATTCATCATCCTGAATGCCATCGCTCAATGTGTAATTTTTAAACGTAATATTTTCAGGATCAAAACATGATAGCCCTTGATTGGTACTTATCCAAAGCTTCCCTGCATCATCTGCAAGAATTCCATAGATATAATTATTTGGCAAGCCATCGTTCATATCGTAAACCTGAAAGGTCTCAGATTGTATATCCATCCGGTGTAACCCTCCTCCTCCTGTGCCAATCCAGATATAAAGATCAGGTTCTATGGGATCGGGCAGGATGCTGGTAACGTTATCACTTTGCAAATAACCAGCGCAATCTGTCTTGGCTTGATATAATACCAGATCTTCAGTATCCATATTATATTTGAGTAAACCATTTAAGCTTGCTATCCAGAACACTCCATTTTCAGCACGCAGAAAAGTATTTACTCTATTTAGTTTTAAACCTTCGAAATCATGACTGTATACAAATCCCGATTCAGGATCAAAACGTTTTAGAGTATGTGCATTACAGAGCCATAAATTTTCTTTAGGATCTATAAAAAGGGAGTGAACAGAATCTGAGGAAAAAATTTCATTTACCTTCCGGTTTACAAGTGGAAAAGTCTGAACCATCTCGGTTACAGGATCCAAATGTGCGAGAAGAAAATCGGTGACAATCCAGATCTTCCCATGATGGTCAATGCTTATATCATTTATGATCCATTCGGTGTTTTTATCTGGTTTTTTTATTTCTTTGCAGCGCCAGGTGGCTCTGTCAAAATGAAATAATTTCCCTCCCATGGCCGAAAACCACAAATCGGATTCTGAAAAACTTACCAGATCGTACACACTGTAAATCTTGTTGGTTTGAATTTTGGAGAGGAAATGTTTAAATTTCTTACTGTATCCTATATACCTGTCAATGCCTGTTCCCGCTGTTCCAATCCATACAACATTGCCTTTGTCTGTGTAAACGGTAGTTATATTGTCAAAACTCAAACCTTCGTTGAAACCTGCATTTTGCCTTATGTGTCCGAACTCCTTCGTTTCCATGTTAAAAGTGATTACACCCTCAAATGTGGCAATCCATAAATTTCCATATGCATCATTCGTTATTTTTTTAGGGATTCCCTTCCAATTTTCTGTAAAATAAAGTTCTTCCTCAGAATAATAATAAATGGCTGTTTGATTGAACTGTTTGGAAAGCTGAATTAACGCCCTGTTTGTCCCGATCCAGACAGACCCCTGTTCATCGTAATACAGGTCATAAAACAATCCTGTTTCGGAGGGAAAATTTATATCCAGCGTTTTGATCAGATTCTGGCCGGGCTCCGGATAAAACCCATTCTCAAGGATATCCAGAGAAAGAATTTCTTTTTCAGCAGCGATCCACAGTGTCCGGTCGACGAACAACAGATTAATCGTCTCCATTCCTTCCCATGTTTCCATGAACTTTTCCGGGAACGGATAGGGTCCAGTCAGTCTCATTTTCTGAATTTGATATCCAATCCATCCACCCGAACTATCGATTTCCTGCAGATCCAGCCGGAATACGCCTATGCCATTTATGCTGAACCAAATATCTCCGTTTTGGTCCTCAACTATATCTTTAATTTCAAAATATTGTAAATCGGGATCAACTTGCTCAGGTTTTACCACCTGTAAAAACCGGTCCATCTTTCTGTCATAAAGGTTCAGACCCACAGCACCTGCCCACAAATTCTTTCTACTGTCCTCAAAAAGCGCATGAATGGCATTGTCCGTTAAGGAAAGCGAATCTCCCGGTACGTGATTGTATGTTTTGAACTCATAACCGTTATAACGATTTAAGCCATCCCCTGTCCCAAACCACATAAAGCCCTTGTGATCCTGTATAATGGAATAAACCATATTTTGAGATAGCCCGTCTTCATTTGAAAAGTGCTCAAACTTATAACTTTCGGTTTGCGCCTGAAGCGGTGGAATGAGAAACAAATTCAACATTATAAAACCCACAACCACCAGGAAACATTTGTGATATCTTTCCGTTAAATCCATAATTTTAGCCGGGGCATTAACACCCACCAAAGCCTACATTAAATATAATCTAATTGTACGGATTTATCAGAAGCTAATGAGCAGTCCTATTTCAAGCCAAAAACAACGAGACCCATAGTAGACTTCCCACCCTTTACCGGGCAGTAATAAAAGCTAATGATAATCTTATATGATTCTAAAGGTAACAAAAAAGTTGCCAAATAGCCGAACAACCTTCTCTCCAGTCTGGCAAAATTCTGGCAAAATAGAAAGGGCTACGAATACTGAAACCCGTAATCCTTTTATAATCTACCTCGCCTTCGCGTAAAGCTTCGGCGAGCGGAGGTGGAGCATATCGGAATCGAACCGATGACCTCTTGACTGCCAGTCAAACGCTCTAGCCATCTGAGCTAATGCCCCTTTTGTGTTGCAAAAATAAACATTTTTTCAATTCAGGCAATGAAGTTTTTGATCCCTGTGAAAATTATTGAAAATCCGGGACTTAAAGATTCAATGAAAGCATTATGCCTGTGTTTATGTAAAGGATATTGAAACGGAACTAACACCGTCAAGTCCGCCGAAGGTAGTTTTAATTTCCTCATTTCCATAGGAATGCTCTGCAAAGAGTCCGAGGTTCAAAACCCGGGATATTGCGTAGGATACATGCACTCCGGCAAGGTAGGTAAACGTAGGTTTGCTTTCAAACCTCAGTACCTCGGAAAGGATATTATTTCCTTCCAAATCGAAAACACTTATTACGATCGGATCAATATTGGTAAACATAATTCCTGCGCCTGCTTTGAATTCCACCGATAATTTATTCAAAGGGTTCCATTCATAAACCGGTCCCGGGGTAATAACCGAAGGATTATAGCTTGCCCCTCCCGACACGAGTAGGCAATTGATTCTCAAGAACATTGTCAAGTTCGTTGGCAAAGGCATTGGAATTAAAATTGTTGTATTGGTAGGAGTAGTGAAGACTCAGGTAAAGTCCCCTGAGAAAATTAGGCATGCTCGCCCTGCTTTCCAGCATAAACCCCCATCCGGGCTCCGCAAAACTACCAGACTCCAGATTTGTGGATCCATAACTACCCAATGGAAAGCTTTGAAAATAACCAAAATTTATTTTGTTGCGAAAATAGGCTTAGTGAGAAAAAAGAAGCAAGCAAAACTACAAGACAGACTCTTTTCTTGTTCATAGCTTATCCGGTTTTAAGTTTAAGGCAAAATAATAAGAATTGTTAATCTGAAGAAAACAAAGACCATCCATTTACAAATATTTACAAACCTCCCAGGTTAATTTTGTTATACCCCACGGCACTCAGGCGTTCAGCAGCTCTGTAGTAAGGATTGTTGTACCTTTGCCTGGCTGTTTCCGAGTCAACCGCATTTTTATCCCCCCAGATCTTTATGCTTCCATCCGGATGATATGTCAACAATTGTTCACCCGGAAGATCCATAAATTTTGAAGCCAGGGCAAGGTAAACATTCTCGCCAAGGAATGCCAGCTCAGTTCCGGCAAGATCATAGATCTTACGATCTGCCTGCTCTCCTTCACAACGGGCAAATTCATGGTATCCATCCCCGTCCGGGTCTACCGGTACCACATTATAAGGGTTGAAAGGCAATTCTATTCTTTGACCATTATCCGCGTTGTAATTGTAAATCTTCACATCCAGGCGGAAAAATCCTTCCGGCCCTGCTTTTTTCCCTCCGCGGCTCATGGTATAGGCTAGTCTTTTTATTGAATCCGTATTCACCTGGGCTGTCCATCCCATATCCATATGACCTTCCTCCAGATCGCTCCAGATCCGTTCACCCTTATCATCATACATTACAACCCGCGGTTTTATTTGTCCCCTGTCCCCACTTTCCCTGCAAGTGAATATACTCCATTTCCCGGTTTCCCGGTTCAGGGTAGGCTGGATCACATCGGAATGACCCTTGTATTCCTCCAGATCTGCAATCCACTGGTAGGTCCCATCCTCCAGGTTAATGCATCTTTCCCCCCAGAGGATCTCATCCTTGTTGTCTTTATCGATATCGATTACGGGCGACATATGACTGCCCCTGGGTCCCGGTTCTTCGGCGGTAATTAGCAATTCCCATTTTTGTTCCATGCCGGCCGTCCATCCCGAAAGGCCCATATTAGCGTAGGTACCCTGGGCCGTAACCAGCACGGGTTCACCGTTTACATAACCACCCAGGATAAAATTCCGGAAGGTGTGGGATAAGGTCTCATCCCAATAATAGCGTTTCCATGGCCACTGACCTATCAATTCGCCATTGCGGGAATCCACAGCATGAAGTCGGTAGCTGTTATAGCTAAGGATGTGAACCGGATCGATGTTGGTTGAATAATAGATCTCATCCGAACCGTCATTGTCCAGGTCGAATGGATAAACCGGGGTAAACCAGACCCCATTCAGGGAAGAGGGTCCCATTTCTTTTTTCCATATCAGCTCTCCATCGAGCGAATAAAGGGCCAGTTTCACCGGATCGGTAGGAGGGTAAAACATTTCAATGAAGGGATCAATCTCTTTGTCGGCCGAGTAAATCAGAAGCAAGCCTTTTTCTGTCCGACTAATATTTACCGGAACCGCCCTGAGGGCCCCAAGTTCCTGATTAAGGGTGAATTCCTGAATAATTTCCAGTTCAATGCCGGAATTCTTTTGAGCTTTCAGGGTGAAAAAAACGGAGAAAAGAATAAAAACAGGAAGTAAAAATCGCATAAGAATTATTTTTTGAATTGATCCCCGTAAATATAGAATAAAAAAGGCCATGTAATAAAAAAAGGCCGTCCTTCAGGACAGCCTTCTGTATGAAATATATTTTTTTCTACTGAAGTACAAAGTTAATCGGGAAGGTAAACAATACCTTAACCGGCTTACCTCTTTGCTTACCAGGAGTCCATGGAGGAGAAGTGGTTACAACCCGGATAGCTTCCTTGTCGAGTGCGGGATCCACACCGGCAACCACAACTGCGTCAACCACTCTTCCCTGCTTGTTTACTGCAAACTGAACAATTACCCTTCCGGAAATACCGTTCTCGGCAGCAATGTCGGGATACCTGAGGTTCTGGGCAATGTATTTTCTGAATTCAATGGCAGGCTCACCTCCGTTAAAGGTAGGCATGTCCTCAACGATATAGAAAACCTCTTCTTCTTCAAATTCCTCTTCCATATCATCCACAAAGCCGGTGAACTCAAATTCGGTGGAGGCGTCTGCTTCCACATCAAAATCGAAATCATCGTCGATTTCCACATCGTCTTCCACGATGTTCAGGATCTCAGTAACTTTTTGTTGCTCCTGAGGCTCGGGCTTGGGTTGCTCTTCACGCCTGGTTACCTGCATTTCCTCAACTTCGAAGGTGGTTTCAGCGACCAGTTTTTCATCATCATCGGTGTTCGGACGAGTGGTCCATTCAAAGGCGATGAGAATCAGAGATAATACAAGGATCAATCCAAGTTGAAGGAAAATCCCCCTGTTTCTCTCAAGATTGGCTTTTTTGGCTTTTTTGGCTTCCATGGGTATCCTGTTTTTTTGCGGTTCTAAAAATAGCAAATTAATAATTCATATTCAAAAGTATTGGATGCGATTTTTTCGGATCCATCTCTTCAGACTTTCATTCTCCGTTAATATACTTCAAAAATCGCACCATACTATGGTAGAATTAGTTTAATCTGAAGGTAATAGGAAAGTAGTACTTCACTTTTACCGGTCTGCCCCTTTGCTTGCCCGGAGTCCACAGGGGTGACTGTCTTACGGCTTTCACGGCAGCGCTGTCCAGGCTGGGATGGATGCCATTGTACACTTCAACATCGGTGAGGCGCCCTTTTTCGTCGATCATAAATCCCAGAACTACTCTACCTTTAATTCCGTTTTCCCTGGCATCTGAAGGATATTCCACCACTCCGGAAATAAAGCGGTTAAAAGCTATGTCGGGCGATTCTCCATTGAAAAGTGGTTTTTCCTGAACATCATAAAAATGATAGGTCTCATTGCTGAAGTCTTCTTCTTCCGGTTCACCCAGATCCAGGGTATAAGGATCGTTTCCTTTCAGGTCTTCAGGATTGAAAAATTCGAACTCCGGAACCTCCACATCGTCGGGTACCTCATTGATGATCACAGCAATTTCCGTTTTCTTGGCTGCCAGAGGTTTTTCTTCCTTCCTGCGCGTTACCTGTG
>CAZNFR010000131.1:0-7096 GCA_964572225.1 uncultured Bacteroidaceae bacterium | reverse complement strand
AATTTACATGATTCTTAGACCCTATAACTCGTTAGGTGTTTCGGGAATGCAGGATATATGGATGATTATCCGAAGGATTACACATTATTGTCGGATGCCATGAATACGGTACTCTGGCAAGCATTAGCCCATAGTCCCTGGGACCATGTATCGGAAGAGGATTTTTGGGAACGTCTCAGGAAAAACTGTCTGGATTTAAAAGAAAAGACAGACAAAGCACTTATGATCGTAGCAGGTTGTAACCTTTTTGAGTGGGGGACATTCCTGAGAAGGATAGATAATTTCCTTATGGATCTCTATACTCAGCCGGCAGAAGTTGAGAAGCTTTTGGATGCTCTGATGGAAAAGCATCTTGCATCGTTGGACAAAATATGCAATGCCGTAGGTGATGTAGTCGACATAATACGCTTTGGGGATGACCTTGGCATGGATAGTGGTCCCTTTATGGATCCTGATATATACCGAGCATTATTTAAACCCAGGCATAAAGCACTCTGTGATTATGTAAAATCAAATAGTGGTATGTATACTTTTCTTCACTCATGCGGGTCTATTTATTCCATATTACCCGATCTTATCGAGGCGGGTTATGATATATTAAATCCTGTTCAGACCAATACCAGGGATATGGAGCCTGAGAGGCTAAAAAAGGAGTTTGGCAAGGACATTACTTTTTGGGGTGGAGGCATTGATACCCGCAGTATATTGAATAATGCTTCCCGGGAGAAGGTTAAGGATCATGTTAGGAAAGGCTTGATATTTTTATGCCGGGGGGAGGATTTGTCTTTAATACTGTTCACAATATCCTGCCCGATGTACCTCCTGAAAATATTATTGCGATGTTTGAAGCCATTTCAGAATACAATAATCGAAGCTAATAGAAGAATTTCTTCTATTCTGCTGGGATATTAGTATGTTAAAAATCCATATTCAAAGCAAATTCTGTCATAAAATCATCCTGTTCCGACAGTTCGATAAATTCCATTCTTTGTTTTACGGTTTTTACAATTTCCATAAACCTTTCAGATTTTAATGCAAGGAAGGCACCCGTTCCGGAGGCATTTCCGACAGGTATTATTCTATCTTTTAGTTCATCAGGAAGCAAACCGATGGCAACCGCGCTTTCAATCCGGATATAGTTCCCAAATCCCCCGGCCAGAAATAAAGCATCTATATTTTTTTCTTCCAGATTTGCCTGGCGCATTAAAATTTTAATCCCGGAAATGATGGCACTTTTTGCAAGCTGAACTTCCCTCACATCCTTTTGGGTTAGAAAGATCGGATTTCCATCGGCGGTATTTCCGGAGGAAACTATCTCAAAATCATTTTCAAGCAAACCCTCTTTCTTAATGATATCCAGTTTCCTGAGGACAGCAACAAGGTCGATCAATCCCGAACCACATATACCAGCGGCAACAGATCCGCCTATAGTGCTGAAATCTGCCGGTCCTTCAAAAATATTGATTGCTCCTTCCATGGCGGGCATTCCATGTTTAATGTTTGCACCTTCGAAAGCGGGTCCTGCTGCGGTGGCACAGGTATAAATTTTTTGAGGAGTAATAAGTGCCATCTCACCATTGGTTCCGATATCAACAAAAAGGTAATTTTGAATTTTCTCAGGGGGATTCAGGGAAGCAATACCGGCAAGGATATCCGCTCCGAGATAAGCTGTGAGGGAGGGAAGTATCCATAAATCTCCTTTGGGATTGCAGGATAGTTTCAATGTGGATGTTTCAATTCTGCGTTCCTCCGTGAAAACCGGGGTGAAAGGAACAAATGCCAGGGATTTAGGATCCTCGCCCAGCAAAAGATGAAGCATAGTAGTATTTCCTGTTATCGTCAGTTTTACTATGTCCTCTAAAGAAATTTCCGTTTCTTGCGCAAAATGACTCAGCTCTGAATTGATTACTTTCAGCAGTTCCTTTTGCAGTGTTTTTAATCCGGTAGATTCTGTAATTGTAAAATTAATCCGGGAAATTACATCCGCACCATACTTGGCCTGAGGGTTCATTGCGGTCCGGGTTCCTACAAGTACTCCTGTAAGGAGCTGTACGAAATGAAAAACCAGGGTTGTGGTACCGATATCGATCGCAACACCCACGGGGAAGGAGGAAAGTTCATCGAATCTCCCCGGAGAGAGGGGGACTGAACGCGAATTCTCATATTGCGATGCAAGAATGGAGGCTTCGAGAGAATCCGGCAGCACAATATCGAGGTTTTCTTCCAAGGTATGCATGCAAGAAGTCACATGGCCTTTGCCTTTTAACCATACTTTGCATTTACCACAGGTACCGTTACCTCCACAAGGAGAGTAAACCTGAAAACCATTTTCGTTTAAGATTTTGAGAAGATTATCTCCTGCTTCTCCCAACAATTTTATTTTTGTTCCTTTGGAGCTAACGGAGATTTTTATTTTCTTATTTTGGCTTTCCATCTGATATGCTTCTGGGTACTAACCTTATACTTCAGATCACGGTAAATACAACCCACATTCGAGCAGGCATGGCAAACGTATTTATGGTATTTCACGTCTTTCCCTATACCAATAACACCGCTCACTGACTTTACCGGATACATCAGGCAGGATTTACCAAGGCTTACTCCACAAAAATCAGCCGGAAACAAACTAAACAACTTTTTTTGCTCTTCCACGTCCCATTCGCAGTATCCGGGACTGTATCGATTTGTCACATTCATTCCGGACTTTTGCATTTCCAGTTTTATTTGATCATATACGATCTCCATTGCTTCTTCAACCATCAATGATCCCAGGAGATCAGCAACATAGCCTTCCATCCATTCTCCATTTTTCATCAATTCTTTTGAGTGGATACTTATGCTTTCCCCTGCTGTACAAATAAAAAATGCGAGGATCTCACTATGCTTAAGGTACTGTAAAACCTGTTTACCTGCCTTGAATTCCATTCCATTTACCAGAAAATAACCCTTACCCGGAATTAAATCTATATTCTCCACCAGGCAATAACCACCTTGTAAGTCAGGATAGTCTGTAAGTTTCGCTACCTGGTTTTCAATTACTTCCTGGTAGGGATCCGGTAGATTTCTATCCTTAATGCCCATCAACATTGACAGCATTCCGGTATTTATTCTTATTTGGGATGCAGGTATTTTAAATTCCTTTAAATGCATCTTTAAATGTATTGAAGAAAGGTCTTACGTAAATTTCCGGGAGTAATAGTATCTCCAAACGCCACTATCTCCGTAGGTCCTGTATAGGAATCGATTTCTTCCATTTCGAAAATTTCAAAAACGGATTGTATACCCATAATCCGATTATCGGAAAGATTAACGACACCTTTGATTCTGGCTGACTCTTTCATCATTTCCTTAACAAATAGCTCTAATCCTTCCCTGGAAATCTTTTCATGAATTCTCAATACGCAGGTTTTTATACCGGGTCTTCCTTCCGATTCTTTTTCCCCAAAGCTTTTTGCAGCCTTATGCTCCCTGTTTTTATCCTTCAACAATTCATCCAAATTTAGCTTGCAGTAATGGGTAATGATGATTTCTGCAAAGGGATTCAATAGCAAAAGTTTATTTTGCAGTTCCTGCAGGTTCCCGGTATGAAGATCCGTTTTATTAACAATAATAGTATCAGCCACCATCACCTGGTGTTTAAATCTGGATATCTTATTTAGTCCTTTGTCAAAGTTAACCGCATCAACTACACAGAGAATCTTTGAAAGGGAAAGCTTTTCCTTTACTGTATTTTCCTGCAGGAGTTCAATAATATTTATCGGATCGGCCAGTCCGGATGCTTCGAGGAAAATTATCTCCGGTTTATACTCATCAATTAATTTTTTGAGTGTTTGAATGAAGGTTCCCAGCGTACAAACGCAAAAAACCGAACCATTGTTGATCTCCACCAGTTTAAAAGGTTTTCCTTCTCTTTTTAGTTCCTTACCATCTGTTCCGGTTGGCGCGAATTCGTTTTGTATAATCGCAATTCTTTTGCCATCAGTCCAATCCCTGAGAATGTTTTTTAACAAAGTTGTTTTACCGCTTCCCAGGAAACCCGTTACCAGATAAAAGGGGATCATTTATTTTTTTGTTAACAAATAGTCTCTGATCTTTTGTTCAATTTGGTTGACCGGAGGAATTTGCGAACTGAATTCAACCTTTCCATCCATCACAATCGAAGGTATGCTTTTAACTCCGAGGCTTGCCATCATTTGAACACCTTCTTGCTCTTTAATCCTGTATTCTTTGCAAACAACCTTATCTCCAAAAGGATCTGCTGCCCTTAATACTGCGTCAACCATATATTGACATGGCGCACAGGAAGAGGAGTCCAGAGTTACCACATCCACTACTACCTTATCCTCAAGCCAGTGCTCAGTAAGGTCGAGTTTTTCAATTTCGGATACAGGTGCGGTTGAACCCCGTAGTTTACCCTGAAGCTCTTCATTATGAACCAATTCTGTTACTGCCAGTAAATTTTCAACCGGAGTGTCCATGGGAAGATCACAACCCGGGGCCAGGATAAAGCCTTTCTTTCCACCTGTATCCATACATTGAAGGGCTTCTCTCCTGGAGTCCTCTTCTGATCCCATAAGCAATACTACTGTCAGTTTCATGTTTCCTCCAAAACTCACCTTATTCTCAAGTGCAACGTCCCGCACGTAGTCAAGAGGTATATTTTCATCGATGGATAAATTATCGGGCTTGCACTTACACATAACTTCTATATTCTGCTGGGCATTCCCGCAAACAAAAAATGAACTAAGTGAGCCTTGCTCTCTGATATACTCAAATAATTTTGTTGCATAAGGAGATACAAATTCCTCAAAGGTAACTGGATCAATCTGGCTGGTCATCGGGTCTACCATGGCAATAACATCACATCCGGCTTCAATATATTTTCCGGTCATCATGATTCCCACTTCGGTCGCAAAATTCATGACTTTATGGACTTCTTCCGGGTTTTCAAATAATTTCATAAAAATATCGGTACCCATCAGATGAAGAGCCAGAGTAAAGGGACCGGTTATCAAACCATACAGAGCAATTTCCGGATGTTTATCCCTCAACAGACGAGCTGCCTCCATTACCACAGGAATTCTACCTTTACAACTGCAGGGAACTTTTAGATCATCAATATTCACACCATCCATCAAGGGATGGGAAATAACCGCCGGTGGATTATCATTCGACCAATGTAGTTTACAACCCAGCACTTCTGCTTCTATTTGCAGATCAAATACCACCGGAATTCCATCCGGATTATATTTCCCAATGGCTTCAGAGACTCCATTCACAATATGATCGCTTGATTTCAGGTATTCTTCAGCGGTAATTCCCAGCAATTTTGCCGCATGTACTCCAACAAAAGGGACCCAGGGAATCCTGTCCACCTCCTTGAGTTGAAGAGCGCTGGTAACTCTTTCTAATTCATTCATTTTATTAAACTAATTGATTTAAATATTCTACCAATCCCTGCGGATCGGGACTAAAATTATCAGCATTGATCTTATTACAAAACTCCATCGAAACCGGAGCCCCTCCAATACATATCTTCGTTTCCGGGTTCTTTTCCTTTATATTCTGAACAATTTTCTCCATATTTACCATAGTGGTGGTCAGGAGAGCAGATAGCCCGACTATTGCTCCGGGCTTTTTTTCCAATTCCTCCAGAAATTGTCCTGCACTTACATCGACACCCAGGTCGATCACTTCATATCCATTTCCTTCTACCATCATTGCTACAAGGTTTTTCCCAATATCGTGTAAATCACCTTCGACTGTACCCACTATGAAGGTTCCTTTTCTTTTTGCTTCCCCACTGTTAAAGAAAGGCTTTAAATGAGCCATTGCGGCACTCATTGCTTTAGCCGACATGAGTACCTGGGGT
This sequence comes from uncultured Bacteroidaceae bacterium, assembly GCA_964572225.1. GTDB lineage: Bacteria > Bacteroidota > Bacteroidia > Bacteroidales > CAZNFR01. The sequence goes on along the minus strand of CAZNFR010000131.1, from coordinate 1,224 downwards.
ACAAAGACTTTATTTTCTCTGAATTTTATTCCAACTTTTTCCATGCCGATGATCAGGGAGTTGGATAATATATCTCCCGCCTTAGCCCCTTCATCAAGTGCTCTACGTGTTAATTCATCGGCCCCATCCTGACCCTTCATATCGGGAGGATATGGAGATGCCTTGTTGATTTTTCCGAATTCAACGCAATGTGCTATTTGTTTGAATAGTGTTTCCATTTTTATTTGTTTATATAATTGAACGGCCCGGATTTCGTGTTTAAAAATATACAAAGAAAACTTTTTGTTTTGGTTTATAACAGTTAAAATGGAACCGACTTATCTGATTATCATTGAAAATTACATTATCCCATACTTATCAAATGCTTCTCTTGCACTCATTCCTTCTTCGATGGCGCATTTTACAAGCTTTTCAACCCTTGCCTTTTTTAATGCCTCGTTAATTACCTCTGTTTCTGCCGATCTCGGGACAACACAAACGCCATCGATATCACCCACAATTATATCGCCCGGTTTTATAGCGACTCCATTCATCTCAATGGGTACTCTAAAATCGATGACTTTCCCTCGTGGGGCCTGATCCTGTGCATAACGGCCATAGGAAAATGTTGGGAAGTTCAGTTTGAGAATACCTGAAGTGTCCCTGGAATAACCATCAACGACGGCCCCTGCGGCCCCCAGTTTCATAGCCCTGGTACTCATGAGTTCCCCCCATAGCGCATAGTTAGGAGAGGCACCTGTACATATGTAAACTTCATTTTTCATTAAGTCATCCAGAGCCTCCAGCATTAATCCAAAAGATTTTTTAAGGATGGGGTTCTTGGAAGAATCTCCCTGCTCATCAAATACATCTGCTTCAAGCACAGGCATGGCTCGCCCGGCAAGAATCATGTCTTCTCTCAGGGGTTGAATATCCGGGGAGAGGAACTGGTGCTGAAGACCCATTTTATCCATTATATCCCCGATTACGGCAGTAAAAAGTTCATTTCTCACCAGGTCAAATAACTGGTCATCTGTTTTCCATTCCTTCATGTATTTGTTTAATTTTCTTTTGGATCAATTTCCGGATTATAAATATAATCATAAAATAATAGAATCTATGTCGATTATATATTTGCAATTCATATTAGATATCATTGATATCCATAATTAAATGATTATTTATCATGAAGAAAAGAAGAGATTTCCTGAAGAAGTTAGCTGCTTCAACAGCGGCCTTAACACT
>CAZNFR010000130.1:0-7592 GCA_964572225.1 uncultured Bacteroidaceae bacterium | reverse complement strand
GAGGACTCCAAATTCCTATCTTCGGTCTCCGTTTTTCCTGAAAGAGCAGAAAAATCGGAAATAGATACCCTGTACTTTTTTGATAAGCTTGGGGCCACTACCTCCTATGGTTATTCGGATCATACCGGATACGGACTCGTTAAGTTTACTGCACCGGGAAGACATTTCATAAGCAAAGTGGGAACCTTTATCAATACCTCAGGAACCATTATTGATATTGAAATTTATGATGATTTCCAGGGAGACAGCCTCCTTACCAATCTCATCTCCTCTTCTTACGACAACATTGTTAAATTTCCCGGCTACGCTACTTTTGACATCCCTGCCATCGTGGAAGGAGATTATTATATCAAAATCAAATATTTTACTCCGGGATATACCTACCCCATACCAGCCGAAACTCCAATTTCCTTTCAGGGAGAAGATTATGCAGTTCCTAAAATCCTTAACAGTGGAACATTCTGGATAAGTCGTGACGGTGATCATTGGTCCCCCATGGGAAAAGATATTGAAAACCGGGAGGCTGATCTGTGCATACGGGCATATGCCGACCGGTCATCGGATCTTAACGCCTTCTTTACAGCCAACCGTGACGTAACCTGCATTGGCACTTCCGTCACCTTTAGCGGGTTTTCAAACGGGGAAATCGACAGCTACCAGTGGAATTTCGGTGAGGGAGCCACTCCCGAAACCGCCAATACCGAAGGGCCCCATGAGGTTGTATACAATACAATGGGATTAAAAACCATAAGTCTGACCATTACCGGACCCGCCGGAACCCGTACTCTTCAGAGAAACAGCTACCTATCGGTAGTAGAACAGGATCTGGATGTAATCATTCCGATCTCGGAATACCGGCTCGCCAGTGGTAAATCCATACCCATCACCGCTTTCGGCGCTGAGGACTATAGCTGGAGTCCGGCGGAAGGTCTGAATACCACAACCGGTAGCAGTGTTATAGCCTCCCCCGTGGATACAACCACCTATACCGTGAATGGCAGCATAGGAACCTGTACGGGATCTGCCAGCGTGACCATAAACGTGGTAGAGAACCCGGATAACGATGACGCATGTGAAGCCATTGAACTGACCCCTGGCGGATGGATAGGGGTTTTCGATAATATTTATGCCACCGTTGAGCCCGGCGAACCCTTCCCACCCGAGGGTGAATGTGACGAGCCCATGCACTGGTGTATCGAAGGCGGACTCCAGAACTCTGTATGGTTCACTTTTACCGGACCGGAAAACGGAGTGGTTAATATCATAACCAAAGGGATGGATAACCAGCTTGCGCTTTACAAAGCCGAAACATGTGACAGCCTGTTTACGCCCTCAGGATTCGAAATGGTTGCTGCTTTCGATGATTATTATGGAGCAAGCGATGAGTATGCCGCCGCTCTGGAGAGTGTGGCTGTCGAGCCAGGCGTAAGATATTTCCTGCAATCCGATGGAAGCGCAGGGGGAGTCGAAGGGAGTTTTGAACTGATCTTCTGGGACTACCCCATGAGCGACTCGGAACTGCAAAAGGAACTGACAAAGGCAGGGAAACTGACCATCTTCCCAAATCCCGGCAACGGAAGGTTCGATCTCTCCCTGGAAGGATCCTACGGAGAGGACCTCCATATCCAGATCTTCGATAATTCCGGCCGACTTGTTTTTGCGGATGAAAGGAGAAATTACCCTGATCAGCTCATCTCCCTGGATCTGAGAAATCTGCGACCAGGGGTATATTTCCTCAAGGTACATTCTGAACAGGAAGATCATGTGCGTAATTTGATCATTCAATAGATTATAGAGATAATTAAAAGTAAGCCGGAACCTGCCAGATTCCGGCTTTTTTTTTAAACCTTTACAATTAATCCATGTTTACATTAAATACCAGTGATAATTAGGATGTTAATATTGCGTGCGGTTTGTTTAAGCGGGGCATTGTTTCTGGTGCAGAATCTTTCGGCCCAGGCATGGCTGAAAGACCTGGAATCAAAAAAAGCTTCCACCACAAAGGGTGAATTTTACCAAATTCAGGATGCCTTCAATAACTATTGGGAAGGCAAAGAAATTGAAAAAGGAAAGGGCTGGAAGCAATTCCGCAGATGGGAACAATTTATGGAACCCAGGGTATATCCTTCGGGAAACCTCAATCTGCCCGGCATCCTTCCGGAAGTTGAGAGGATACGATCCTCTTCCTCTCTTGGTGCAAACTGGGAAAGCCTGGGTCCGTCGATGGTACCGCCCAAAGCATACGCAAATAAGCCTTCAGGTGCCGGAAGAATCAATACCATTGCGTTTCATCCCGATAATAACGATATCCTCTGGGCCGGATCCCCTTCGGGCGGGTTTTGGAAATCCATCAATGGGGGAATGAGCTGGTTCACCACAACCGACGACCTTTTTAGCATCGGAGTATCGGATATTGCCGTCAATCCGGACAATCCGGATATTCTCTATATCGCCACCGGCGATGGAGACGCGGGCGATACCTATGCCATCGGAGTCCTTAAATCAACCGACGGAGGAATGACTTTCAGTCCTACCGGCTTTCAAATAGACTATTCCGAACGAAATTATTTCCGGAAGATTCTTATTAACCCTCTAAATACCAATGAATTAATTGTAACTACCAATACCGGGATCTACAAAACGGACGACGGATTTAACACCGTCAGGCTGGTAGAAGCCGGGAGGTTCAAAGATCTGGAATTCAAACCCGGAAATCCCGATATTGTTTACGCCACCCGGTATGACCCTTCAGGAACTGCAGGCATATTCCGATCTGTGGACGGCGGCGATTCATTCACCCGTATGACGGAGGGACTGGATCTGCTCAACAATACCAACCGGGTCGAACTGGCGGTAACTCCTGCCGACCCCTCTCTGGTATATGCCATTGCCAGCGACGTGAATGATGATGGCTTCTACGGTTTTTATAAATCCGTGAACAGCGGTCTCAGTTGGACTAAGATCTATGGAAAGGACGATCCCGGAAGCAAAAACCTGCTGGGCTGGAGTTTTGACGGGGAGGATGAAGGCGGACAGGGATGGTATGACCTAAGCCTGGCGGTGTCTCCTGTAAATCCGAACATCGTTTTGGCAGGAGGAGTAAACATCTGGAAAAGCATCAACGGGGGAGAATCATTTCTTCTCTCGGCTCACTGGATTGGCTTTAATAACATCGATTATGTGCATGCCGATCATCACATGTTGGTTTACCGGAACAGCACCAATGAGATTTTCAGTTGTAATGACGGCGGCATCTATGTATCTCCCAACGATGGCAACGACTGGAATGATATCAGTGAAGGACTCTCCATTCTTCAGATATATCGTATTGCTGCATCTGCAGGTTTGTATGATCATTTCCTTACCGGAAATCAGGACAACGGCAGTATGCTCCGTACAGCCGGAAACTGGTCGGAAGTTACGGGCGGAGATGGAATGGATAACCTGATAGATCCGGATAATCCCAATAACCTTATCACCAGCCTTTACTACGGTAGTTTCTTCCTGTCTACCGATGGAGGTGAGAACTTCAATTTGATCAGTCCACCCGAGGCAGATGGCACCGGTGCCTGGATCACACCCATTCAAATGAGCAAAAATGATCCTGCAGTGCTGTATGCCGGATACAGTGACGTCTATAAAACTTATGACCGGGGTGGGAGCTGGACAAAGCTCTCTGACAATCTTACCCAGGGGACCGACCTGAGAAGTCTCGCTGTTTCTCCAGCCAATGAAGAGTATATTTATGCTGCAACCTACGGAAGAATATACATGACCGCCAACGGGGGGATAGACTGGAAGGACATATCCGGGGGATTGCCGGGGGGAGCTATTGTTTCCATTGAGGTTGCCCCCAATAATCCCGAGGAGTTATGGGTTGGCTTATCCGGTTTTCTTGAGGGTGAAAAGGTTTACTACAGCCAGGACGGAGGGTCAACCTGGGCCAATTATTCCGAAGGACTCCCAAATCTGCCCGTAAATGTGGTTCGCTACAAAAACAACTCGGCAAAGGGTCTGTATGTGGGAACGGAAATAGGGATTTTCTACCGGGATCAGTATATGGATGCATGGCAGGCCTTTAACAAGGGACTCCCCAATGTGATCGTTAACGATCTTGAGATACAGGAGAAATGGAACAGGATCATAGCCGGGACCTATGGTCGGGGACTATGGGCATCGGAGGTTTATGTTCCGGATAACCCACTATATGCAGAAATATACGCAGATTCAAGATATGTTTGTCTGGGTTCCGGTGCAGGCTTCAGCCTGGAAACACCCGACAATCCAGACAGTATTGTCTGGTCGGTAGCGGGCGAAAGAATAAATACCGGGAAAAGTAAGTTTTTGAATTACACTTTTGAAACACCCGGAATAAAAGATCTTGCCGTGAGTGTTTATAAAAACGGGGACAGCATTTACTCGGTTTTCAACAATTATGTTTCCGTCATTGAAGAACCTGTGCTATCCATTTCCAGCAGCGACCTTTCGGCGGTATACAAATCTGATCCGGTCACGGTTTTTGTTTCCGGTGCCGCGGAGTACACCTGGGAACCCGCCGACATAATACTCTCGGATATGGGAAATACCATAATAGTCAGTCCACTGCAGACCACCGATCTGATCGTTACCGGAACCGTGGGTGGTTGTGTCGCTACCGACACCCTTACCATACCGGTCAGGCCGGGTCCGGAGAACGATGACCCCTGCAATCCCATCGAGCTGGTTACCGGGCTGAACGGTCCGTTCTCCAATATAAATGCTTCTGCCCTGCTCAACGAACCCATCCCGGATACCACCGATTGTAACACCCAATACACCTGGTGTAATCAGGAAGGAGGAGCGCAAAACAGTGTCTGGTTCACCTTCAAAGCCCGGAAAATTTTCAACACCTTTATTACGGAGGGATTTGACACTCAGATCGCCATTTACGAAGCGGAGTCCTGCGAGGATCTGTTTACTCCCGGGGAGTTTACCCTGATTGCCGCCAACGATGATTATTTTGATCTTAGCCGGGATTATGCCGCTGCACTCGATCAGGTGAAACTGAAACCGGGAACCACCTATTGGGTCCAGGTCGACGGAAGTGCCGGAGGTGAGGAAGGGGAATTTTACATAACCATCCATAACAGCCCGGTAAACACCCCCGAAATGGAGTCAGCCTCCGAACCCGGGATCCGGATCTTTCCCAATCCTTCCTACGGGGATATTCGGGTTGAGCTCAGCGGAATCAACGGGGAAAGCGAATTACAGGTTTTTGATGTCAGCGGAAGAGTGGTGATTTCCCGTAGTTTGGATGTGCAGGGTGCGACCGTAAGTACCTTCAGCATACAGAATAAAGGGATTTATATTTTGCGGGTAAGGCATGGCGACCAGGTTTTTACCGAAAAGGTCCTTGTTGAATAATACGAATGGGATCAAAAAAAACCTGTGCTCCGAATGGGATCCACAGGTTTGTTTTTTCTGAAGCCGGAGCTTATTCTTCCCCGCCTTCTTCGGCTCTCATGCTCATGATGTCGCGGTCGAACATATACAAATTCTTATCTCCGACCAGGTTTAGCTTATCGATGATGGCCCTCACCGATGCCTCCTCCTCAATCTGTTCGGTGACAAACCACTGCACCCAGGTGTGAGTGGTAAAATCCTTTTCATCCAGGGCTATGCCAACAATATCGTTGATCGTATCGGTAATGTATTGTTCATGCTTGAGCACTTCCTGAAAAAGTTCTTTGATTCCCTTAAACTCAACGGGAGGCTTTTTAAATTCAGGAATGATGGCATGTCCGTCTCTTTCTCCTATGTAGTTTATTACCTTGAGCATATGGACTCTTTCTTCTTCCGACTGTGCATAGAGCCATTCGGCAATTCCGTTATACCCGTTGGCTTCGGCCCAGGTGGCCATGGCCAGGTACAGGTTGGAGGAATATCCTTCCTTCTCAATTTGTGAATTCAGGATCTCTTCGACTGATTTTTTTAACATGGTTTGCGTATTTTTGGTTAAACATTCAACAATGCCTGCAGGGTAGTTAACTTATATTTTTAATGATGGCACTTCCGAATTCGGAGGTTTTCAGTTCGTCGGCCCCATCCATAAGCCTGGCAAAATCGTAAGTGACTTTTTTCATGACTATGGTTTTCTGCAGGGCTTCACGGATCATTTCGGCCGCTTCGTTCCATCCCAGGTAGACCAGCATCATCACCCCGGATAAAATTACGGAACCCGGATTCACCTTGTCAAGTCCTGCGTATTTGGGAGCGGTTCCATGAGTGGCCTCGAAAATGGCATGTCCGGTTTCATAATTAATGTTTGCACCCGGGGCAATGCCTATCCCGCCCACGATGGCAGCAAGTGCGTCGCTTATGAAATCCCCGTTCAGATTCATGGTAGCAATGACCGAATACTCTTTCGGACGGGTAAGGATCTGCTGAAGAAATGCATCAGCAATCACATCCTTGATGATGATCTTACCGCTTTTCACCGCAACACTCTGTTTCCGGTCGGCCACTTCCTTCCCTTCCTTTTCGGCAATTCGATCGTATTCGGCCCAGGTAAATACCTTATCCCCGAATTCCTTTTCGGCCAGTTCATATCCCCATTTCTTAAATTGCCCTTCGGTAAACTTCATGATATTCCCTTTATGGACCAGGGTTACCGAAGGCTTATTCATCTTAAGTGCATAATTAATAGCGGCTCGTACCAGCCGGTCTGTACCTTCCTTACTTATGGGTTTGATCCCCACCGAGACCGTCTCCGGAAAGCGAATGGATTTCACTCCCATGGTATGGATGAGGAAATCCTTAACTTTGGCGTTTTCATCGGTTCCGTGCAGCCATTCAATCCCGGCATAAATATCTTCCGAATTCTCCCGGAAAATTACCATATCGGTAGTTGTGGGATCTTTAACGGGTGAAGGGACCCCCTGGTAATACCGAACCGGTCGCAGACAAACATAAAGGTCCAGGATCTGACGGAGAGCGACGTTAAGGGAGCGTATCCCTCCTCCCACCGGGGTGGTAAGAGGCCCTTTGATTGCCACCAGGTGGTCCCTGATGATATCGAGGGTTTCTTCCGGCAGCCATTTTCCGGTTGCATTGAAAGCCTTCTCCCCCGCCAAAACCTCTTTCCAGATAATTTTTCTCTCACCCTTATACGCCTTTTCGACGGCGGCATCCATGACCTTTACCGAGGCAGCCCAGATATCCGGCCCGGTTCCGTCACCTTCGATAAAGGGAATTATCGGCATATCAGGCACCTCGAGCACCCCTTTGTTGATCTTGATTTTTTGAGGATTCATGGTAGAATTGGTATTTTCCGGTTAATATGTGAATATAATAATACAATAAACAGGACACAATGGTTCACTATTCAAAGTCGAGGTTAAATTCCTGTTTCAGCTTTCCCAGATTGGGATTCTTCTTATTCAGGTACTTAAACCTCTCCTCGGCTGTGTATAATTTCTTTTTATCCTCCCCCGACTGATCGATTCCGGTCTCCAAAACAATGCTGTGGGTATTGAGTTCCCTTTTGAGGTAATTCAATAGGGGCTGTTTGATCGATTGCACGAAGTCATCGAGTTGCGCCGTATTATCAAAGA